>JAIEMN010000034.1 GCA_019752115.1 Gemmatimonadaceae bacterium | reverse complement strand
AATTGCCGTTCGCGCGGCCACGGCTGCGCGGCCGCCTGCTGCACGCCGCGCAGGAGCGAGGTCGGGTCGATGGCCCGCGAGCTGGTCGGTGCCGCGCCGCGCGTCACGCGGGCGTCCGCGACCGTGCCGTCGCGCAGCGTCACCAGCAGCGTGGGCGACGCGGGGGCATGCCAGTCACCGGTCAGCGCGGCCGCGGCGGCCGCCTCCGGCAGCGCGACCACGGCGCGCAGCGTGGTCCATGCGGCACACTGCTCGCGCACGCCCGCCAACCAACTCGCCGAGCAGGCCACAGCGACGCGATCGTACACGGTGCTGGCGATGGGGCCGCGGACCGTGAAGAACCGATCGGCTTGATGATGCAGTGCGCGACGCCGGTCGGCGGGGGCAAGCGGCGGCAGCGCCGGCCGTGCGCACTGGAGCCACGACCCGCCGATCACGAGCACAAGCTCGCGCGGCGCGCCGTCGGCCACGCAGGCGTCGCGCACCGGCGCGAGATCTGGTACGCCATCCGCATCCATGCGTGGGGCCAGCGGCACCGACACCAATCCCGACGACGCACTGCCGGGCAGGATCCACGCCTGCGTCGCCTCGAGCCAGACCACCGCGGGGCGCGTCATCGGCGCTGCTCCCGCCAGTGCACCAGCGCCAGCCGGTCACCATTCACCGCGTAGACGGCCTGAATCTCGCGCGTGAGCGGCGTCTGACGGTCCCAGCCGCGCGCGATCACCAGCACGCGGGTCGGGCTCTCCACAAGCGAGCCGCTCGCGGCGCGCAACACCGGCGGCGGCGCGTGTCGTCGGTCGATGTTGCCGTCGCCATCCACGGTCAGATACTCGGCCACCTTCGGCAGCCACGGCGCGTCGGCGCCCAGCCACTCGGCGAGTTCATCGAGCGAATCAAAGCGCCCCGCGGCATCCGGAGCCGACGTTCGCCCGAGCATCGCCGCGGCGATGGAATCGCGAACGGCCCGCAGGGAATCGCTGGCGGTGCGCTGGCCGGGGAGACGCCGGAGGCGCAGCTGCACCCGGGCCGCTGCCGCAGCGGCTTCCGCGGCGGGAGCGACCGTACCGAACAGTCGCGTGAGCCCCTCGACATCGCCGCTGTTCACGTCGAAGCGCGCGGACACGTTGACGAGTGCCACCGCGAAGACGCCATCGTCGAGCGAGTCCTGCACGAACGGCGCGTCGCCATTGCCATTGCCATTGCCAGTGCCGATTCGCGGCGCGGCGAGCAGCGCATCGAAAGCCGCCTGCCGCTGCGCCGAGTCGCGTGCCGCGCCCAGCACCCCCTCGATGCGGTCCACGGCGGCGAGCACGCCGCTTTCGGCCATCGCCCGGGCGACGGCATCCGCGCGCGCGTTGTGTACTACGGCCGCACTGCTGCGGGCGCCGCGCGAGGCCATTGCCGTGATCGTCGCAAGCACCGCGATGGTCGCCAGCGCCGCCAGGAGTGCCATGCCACGCCGCGTGCGGCGCTCCGCGTTTCGAGGACGCGCGGGACTCATGGCGCACCCGCCTGCAGCGGGTCGAGCGCGACGATGAGCGGCGTGGCTGCCGCGCCGCGTCGCTCCCACGTGAGGGCGACCGCTGCCGGTCGCGCCGTAGCCAGCGGCCAGTCGCTCCGCCACCGCGCGGCATCGAGCGCGGTGGCCGGTTCCAGCGCGCGCACCTGAAAGCTGGTGATGCCCCCGACGGCCATGCGCAGCGACGGGGCGCCCGTGTCCCGCGTGGGCACCGCGTCCACGCGCAGCGAATCGCCAAGGCGCTGCACGGTGACCTGCCAGATCACGCCGGTGCCGAACGGCGCCGTGACACCGCGCGAGAGAAAGACCAGCGTGGGATCGTCGGGCGTGCCGCGCACCGCCAGCAGCGGGGCATCGGCGAGTGCGGCAGCTGGTGCGTGGCGCAGCATGTCCTGCAGGAGCGCGCGCGCACGCAGATCGGCCTCCTCGCCGTGGCGATGCGTCAGCACCACCTGTTCCGTGCGACGGGCGGCGCTCACCGCCGTCCCCGCGATGGTCGCTGCGATGGCCGTGAGCGTCAGGGCGATCATGAGCTCCACCAGCGTGAAGCCTGCGCGGGGGGGCGCGGCGCCAGAACCCGAGCGACCCCTCATCGCGTCTCCGGCGCGCGCCGTACCAGTCGCGTGAGATGCACGCGCCCGCCACCGGCCACCGGGACCACGACGTCCACGCGGTCGAGCTGCGACGCACGCGGAGCGCGCGCCGCCCCCGCCATGGTGCCCCCCGCATACGGCACGCGGGTCACCACGAGGTCGCGCTGCTCCAGCGGCGCACCGCTCGCCGCCTGCGCGAGCGCCGCCTCGGCGCGCGCGACGCCCACCGTGGTCCCGATGGCGGCCTGTTGCAGGGAGGCCGCGCCGCGCGTGCCTTCCAGGCAGGCGACCGCGACCACCGAGAGAATGACCGTCGCCAGAAGCGCCTCGAGCAATGTCATGCGCGCGCCCGCTGCCAGAGGCAGGTGAGCGGGTCGAACGCACCGCCGGCGTTCCGGGCGCCCGGCACCGGATGGCAGCTGCCCAGGGCGTCCAGCTCGATGGCCATCGGGCCGCCGTCGGTGACCCCTTCGTCGAGCGTCGTGCCGGCGAGCGTCAGCACGGTCCAGGCGCCATCGTCGCGCACCACCAGGCGCAGCACCTCCGCTCGGGCAACCGCCAACCGCCGCGCGCGCGTGAGGGGGGCCTCGTCTTCGCGTTGGACTCCAGCGCCCGTGCGCAGCACCACCATCCCCGCACTGATCCCCAGAATGGTCAGCACGATCAGCAGCTCGAACAGCGTCAGACCACGCCGGGGGCGCCGGCGAGCGGGTGGGGCGGAACGCATCAGGCTGTGGGGCACCCGGGACAATCTCGGGGACGGGATCGCGAAGTCAACAAAAAGCGTTGGCTAGCATGTGATGGAAAGACCGGGGCACGGTCTCGCCCGCCGCCGTGCGCACGACGCAGACGCCTGCGCTGGCGCATCCGGTACGGAGACGGCGAGTTTTCCTCCCGTCACGCCGGCCCCGGTCCGCCCGAGCTGACAGAGCGGGCCGCCCGCGAATCGTTTGAACCCGCATCATCCCGAGCCCGGGAGGAGTTGGAGTGCTTCCGTCGAATACCAGGACCCTGCGGCGTCGCCGCATCCGTGCACTGGGCAGCGTTGCCGTGCTCACCGCGGGTGGCCTGCTGACCGTGGCCGCCCGCCGTGTCGAAACCCTTCCCGCCGCGGCCTGTGATGGCGACAACGCGGGCCTGACGCTGCCCCCCGGCTTCTGCGCCTCGGTGTTTGCCGACGGCCTCGGCGGTGTCCGCCACATGACGGTGGCGCCCAACGGCGACGTGCTCGTCGTGCGGCAGAACCGCGCCCCGCAGGACTCGCTGCAGGGCGGCGTCGTGGTGCTGGCCGACGCCAACAAGGACGGCAAAGCCGAGATCAAGGCGAACTTCGGGCCGGTGGGCGGTACGGGGATCGAGCTGCGCGGGGCGCAGCTGTACGTCGACGCCCGCACGGCGATTCTGCGCTACGCCTACCCGGCGGGCACGATCACCCCGAGCGGGCAGCCGGATACGATCGTCAAGGCACTCCCCACCCGCGGGCACGCCGCGCGCAACTTCGTGCTCGACGACGCCGGCAACCTGTACGTGAACGTCGGCTCCAACACGAACAGCTGCCAGGAGAAGGAGCGCGAGAACCTGTCCAAGGGCATCGATCCCTGCGTCGAACTCGAGACGCGCGCCGGGATCTGGAAGTTCTCGGCCACGAGCCTCAATCAGGCGTTCTCTCCCAGCGCGCGCTTCGCAACCGGGATTCGCAACGCCGTCGGCCTCGCGTGGAATGCCGCCGAAAAGCAGCTCTACGCCACGCAGCATGGGCGCGATCAGCTCTTCCAGAACTGGGCGCCACTGTACAACGAGGAAGCGTCCGCGGACCAGCCGGCGGAAGAGTTCCTGAAGGTCAACGCCGGCGATGATTTTGGCTGGCCCTACTGCTACTTCGACACGAACCTCAAGCGGCTCGTCCTCGCGCCCGAATACGGCGGCAACGCCAAGGACGCGGGGCGCTGTGCTCAGAAGAAGGGGCCGCTGGTGTACTTCCCGGGCCACTGGGCGCCAAATGGCTTGCTCTTCTACACCGGCAAGGCGTTTCCGGCGCGCTACCGCGATGGTGCGTTCATCGCTTTCCACGGTAGCTGGAACCGGGCCCCGCGTGAGCAGGCGGGCTACAAGGTCGTATTCGTGCCCGCCAACAAGGGCGCGTTCAGCGGCGCGTACGAAACGTTCGCCGACAAGTTTGCGCTCACGCTCGATCCGTCGAAGGCCGAGCATCGTCCCACCGGTCTTGCCGTCGCCAACGACGGAGCGCTGCTCGTCAGCGACGACAAGGGTGGGCGGATCTATCGCATTACCTACAGCGGCACGAAGTAATCACCGGCCGGTGATCACTTCTTGATCATCGGCTTGACCGACTCCGGGACGGCGATGGCGCCGGCGGGCACGGTGTTGAACTCGACATTCGTCGTGGTCATCACCATCGCCTGCGGCCCCACCGCCGTTTCCGTCTTGGTGGGGAACATGACGCCGCCGAACGCCTTGTAGTCCGAGAACGTCGAGACCGACGTGACCGACCCCATCGGCGTTTCGGTGGTCGCTTCGGCGCCGCGCAGCAGCCCGGTGGCCACCGAGAAGTAGCGCTGCGTCACGACACCGGTGGCCTTCGAGACGAACTTGAGCTGATACGTCTTCTCGCCGCCGAAGTCTGCCGTGCCCACGACGTCCACGCTCGTGAACCGGTCGGCCGGCATCAGCATCTGCCCGAGGAAGTCGGCCGACTCCTTGGTCGCCGCGAGTTCCTTGTCTTCGAGCAGCCGCGGCCCCTGCATCGGATTCACCGACCACGCGACGGCGCCGTCGGTGCCCACGAGCATCTCGCCCAGGCCGCCGATGCTGATGCGCGTGGAATTCTTGTTGGGGAGCGTGAACAGCACTTCGGTGTCGCCACCGAGTCCCATGGCGGGCATCGACAGCGTGCCCGTCTGCTTCACCGACGTGATCTTCTGGATGGCGTCCGCCCCGCCGATCGCCTTCACGTAGCGCGAGACAATGTCCGTCGCCGTCGGCGCCGGCTGAGCGGCGAGGGGCGAGGCAACCACAGCAACCATTACCGCCGAACGGCGGACCATCGACAGCAGCGACATGCGAAGTCCTGAGTAGGAGGAATTACGGAATCGGGCGACGCGGCGCCTGCTGCGCCGCCCAGCGGATCGCGGCGGCGAGCGCCGGATCACGTCCATTCACTAACGAGCGGCGGTCGAGCGGAGTTACACGATCCGGGATCACCCCTTCGCCTTCCACCGGTTTTCCATTGGGTGAGATGAAGTCGGCCACCGCGTGGTACAGAATGTCCCCGTTGGCGAGCCGCTCCGGGGTGGCGGGCAGCGCCTGACCCGCGCTCTGCGAGCCGACGATCGTGGCCCGGCCGATCGCCTTGAGCCCGCCGGCAAAGATCTCGGTCGTGCTCACCGAGAGCTCATCCACCACGATGGCCAGCGGGCCGGCAAAGGGCGTCACGCGCTGCTGCCGCGTGTTCACCCGCCGCGGATTCGCCAGGAAGTTCGTGGTATTGGCTCGAGCATGCATCGTGCCGATCGCGATCGCACTGTCCAGAAAATGGCCCGCGATCCCGATCGACATGCCGCCCACCCCGCCAAAGTTGCCGCGGACATCGAGTACGATCGCATCGCTCGACCGCAGCGAATCCATGGCGGCATCGAACTGCGCACTCAGGATGGGCATCCAGATGTTGAAGTGGATGATCCCGATGGTGCGCCCGTCTTCACGGACGCGCGACCAGCTGAGCTGGGCCGCCATCGCTGGGAGATTGCCGTACTTGGTGATCGTGCCGGGGGGCGTGCCTTGGACGATGGCGAGGGTCCGGCGGGCATCGCGCCCGTCGCGGAACTGCAGCTGCGCGGTATCCCCTTCGGCACCGGCCAGCGCCTGCATCGTGGCCCGATAGGCATCGAGCGACGTCATCCGGGCATCAGTGTGGGCCGGGAGCGACGCCAGCCGGCTCGCGAGGGGGCAGGGGCCGACGGCCTCCAACACCCAGCCGGTCCGGACTCCCGCCTGCCACGCCGGCCCGCCGGTATCCACCCGACTCACCACCATCTCGCGATCGAGCCAGCGGACATCGAAGCCCAGCGAGCCCCCTGAGCGGTTGGCCGCGCTGGTGGACGGGGCGGCATCCGCGATCTCCTGCGGAATCAGCGCAAAGTGCGACTGATTGAGGCGCCCCACCATCTCGCTCAGCACGGCGCGCAGGGCGCCCCGGGTCCGGGCCGCCTCGGCCTTGGGGCGCAGATCGGTCCGCACCTGACGCCAGTTCACGCCATTGTAGGTCGTGTCCCAGTGCGTGCGCTGAATGATGCTCCAGGCCGAATCAAAGACGGCCGCCGCTTCGGCGCCGGTGGTCGGTTCATCGGCGCGCGAGGCAATGCTTGGCCCGCTGCTGCAGCGGGCGGCGACGGCGGCGGCCGGCGCTGCGGCCGTGCCTGGCGTCCGATGGGGCCCACAGGCGGCGAACAGAAGCGTGGGGAGGGGAAGCAGACGAGAAAAACGAGGCATGACGAAGTGTACACCGACGTGTAAACGGTTCCGACCGCTTTCCCGCCGCTCGCCCCTCGCCGCCAGCCTGTACAGCACATTACCATGCATGGTTGTATCGCCTCTTCACCGTCGTCCGCCTCGGCTCATGTCCACACGTCTGCACGCGCTCCACGCCGCCGGCCAGTCTCTCTGGCTCGACTACATCGATCGCGTCATGCTCTCCAACGGCGACCTCGCGCGCCGGATCGCCGAGGATGCCCTGACGGGTATGACCTCGAATCCCACGATCTTTGAGAAGGCGCTCGCCGAGGGAGCCGCGTACGACGCGGAACTCGCCACGGTCCCCGCCTCCCGCTCCGATCGCGACGCCTTCTTCACGCTCGCCGCCACCGATGTCCGCGCGGCCTGCGACCAGTTCCGCGGTGTCTACGAGGCCACCAAGGGCGTGGACGGTTATGTCTCGCTCGAAGTTTCACCCGATCTCGCGCGCGACGCCGAGGGCACGATTGCCGAAGCGCGCCGCCTCTGGGCGGTGGTGGACCGGCCGAACCTCATGATCAAGGTGCCCGGGACCAGCGAAGGGGCGGTCGCCGTCCAGCAGCTCATCGCCGATGGCATCAACGTCAACGTCACGCTGCTCTTTTCCATCGAAGCGCATGCGCGTGTGATCGAGGCCTACATCGCCGGGCTCGAGCAGCGCGCCGCCGCGGGGCACGCCGTCGATCATGTGGCGAGCGTAGCGAGCTTCTTCATCTCGCGCGTGGACTCGGCGATCGACAAGCAGCTGGCCGCCAAGGGCGGTGAAGCGGCGGGCCTGCAGGGCAAGGCGGCCATCGCCAATGCGCGGCTCGCGTACCGCCTCTTTCAGGCGCAGTTCGCCGGCCCGCGCTGGGCCGCCCTCTCGGCCAAGGGCGCCCGCGTCCAGCGTCCGCTCTGGGCGAGCACGAGCACGAAGAATCCCGCGTACCGCGACGTCATCTATGTCGAGGAGCTCATCGGTCCCGACACCGTGAATACGCTGCCACCGGCGACGCTCGAAGCGTTCCGTGATCACGGCGAAGTTCGTGCATCGGTGACCGAGGATGTGGCCGGAGCCGAACGCACCATGGCGGCGCTCGAAGCGCATGGCGTGTCGCTGGCGGCCGTGACCGACACGCTGCTGCAGGAAGGGCTCGCCGCCTTTGAACAATCGTTCGTGACGTTGCTCGCGGGGTTGGCCCGTAAGCGTGCGGCGCTCGCCGCCGTCTAACTCCCACGGAGCACCCGTTGCCGATCACCGAAACACTCCCCAGTGTGATGACGATTCCCCGGACCGGTCCTGAACGTGCCATCGCCGGCGGTGCTGCGGATGGCGCCGCCAACGCCCCTTTCCAGCGCCGTCATGTGCCGCGGACGAAGATCGTGGGCACGCTCGGGCCGGCCAGCAACTCGGCCGAGGCCATTCGCGGCCTGATCGAAGCCGGCCTGAACGTGGCCCGCATCAACTTCTCGCACGGCACGCACGAGCAGCACGCGCGCACCATCGCCACCGTGCGCGAAGTGGCCGAGTCGATGGGGGCGGCGGTCGCGATCCTGGGCGACCTGCAGGGCCCCCGCATTCGTATCGGGGTGTTGCCCGCCAAGCGCGAACTCGTGCCGGGCGAGACCGTGGTGCTCGCGCCGGAGGAAGTCGCCACCGGCGACGAAATCCCCACGACCTTCGCCGCGCTGGCCGATGACGTCGCGCCGGGCAACCGGATTCTGATCAACGATGGGCTCTTCGAGCTCGTCGTGACGCAGGTCGAGTCGCCGCGCGTCTGGGCGACCATCGTGCACGGCGGCACCCTCACCAGCAACAAGGGGATGAACCTCCCCGGGATCGCCGTGTCGGCGCCGTCGCTCACGGAAAAGGACAAGGCCGATCTCGAGTTTGCCGTGGCCAACGAGCTCGACGCGGTCGCGCTCAGCTTCGTGCGCCGCGCGCAGGATATCGAGGAGCTGCGCGCGCTCATCCCGAAGTCGATGCTCATCGTCGCCAAGATCGAGAAGGACGTGGCGCTCGAGAACATCGAAGAGATCATGAAGGCCACCGACGGCGTGATGGTGGCTCGCGGTGACCTCGGCGTCGAGCTGCCCTTCGAGGAGATTCCGCTCGCCCAGAAGCGCATCATCGCCACCGCCAACCGCATGGGCCGGCCGGTGATCACCGCGACGCAGATGCTGGAGTCGATGATCGACAACCCGCGTCCGACGCGCGCCGAGGCGAGCGACGTGGCCAACGCGATTCTCGACGGCACCGACGCGGTCATGCTCTCGGCCGAAACGGCGGCCGGCAAGTATCCGCGGCTCGCGGTCGAGGCGATGCGCCGCATCATCACCGAGATCGAGACGCATCCGCGCCCGGGCGCGAATCAGCGCTCCGATCGGCGCGTGCTCGGCAGCGTCAATACCGAAGAGGCCATCGCCGCCGCGACGGTGGCGGCGGTGCGCATGCTCGAGGCGCCGCTCGTGGTGGTCTTCACGAAGAGCGGCTTCACGGCGCGCATCGTGTCGTCGCACCGTCCCAGTGTGCCGATTCTCGCGCTGACCGACGAGCCGCGCGTCTGCCGGCAGCTCTCGCTGGTGTGGGGCGTCGTGCCGCACCTCGTGCCCACGGCGCGCGGCTACGACCACATGGTGGCGATGGCCCTGCGCGCGGCGCTCGACATGAGCCTCGTGACCAAGGGCGACCGCGTGCTCGTGACCGCCGGTGTGCCGTTCGACGTGCCGGGCACAACCAACCTGCTGAAGGTCGAGACGGTCTGAGGCGCCCGTACGGGACCCCGTGCGCCTCACCTTCCTCGGCACCGGCACCAGCTTCGGCGTCCCGCAGATCGGCTGCGGGTGCGCCGTCTGTCGCTCCCCGGACCCGCGTGACAAGCGCACGCGGTCGGGGGCGATCATCGACACCGCCTCCGGCGCGCGCCTCCTGATCGATACGCCCCCCGAGCTGCGCCAGCAGCTCGTGGCGGCGGACGTCACCACCATCGATGCCGTGCTCTTTACGCACGAGCATGCCGATCACATCCACGGCATCGACGATCTGCGCGCCTTCACGATCCGTCGTGGTACGGCGCTCCCGTTCTATGCCGCGGCGCCCACGCTCGAGACGTTGCGGGTGCGCTTTCCGTATATCGTCGATGAACGGTTTCAGACGTTGCCGGGCACGACGCGCCCCGAAGGGCAGCTGCACGCCATCGAGGCGGGCACGCCGTTCGAGGTGGCCGGTACCCGGGTGCGCCCGTTCACCGTGCCGCACGGTCGCACGCATGTGCTCGGCTTTCGCATCGGCGCTCTCGGCTACGTGACCGACGCGAAGAGCCTGCCCGCCGAGGCGCTCGCGGCCCTCGCCGGCGTGGAGGTGCTGGTGCTCAACGCGCTGCTGCGCGCGCCGCATCCCACGCACCTGTCCATCAGCGAAGCGGTCGCCACCGCCCAGCAGGTCGGGGCGGCGCAGACGTACCTGACGCATCTCACGCACGACAACGCCCACGCCGCCCTCGCGGCGGAGTTGCCGACGGGCATCATGCCCGCCTACGACGGGCTTGTGGTTCCCATCACCGACGCGCCGACCCCCTGACGGTGGCGCTCCTGTCTCACGCCGGACTCTCCCTCCCATGACGCTCGCGCTCGATTTCACGAACATGATGGCCGGTGCCCTCCCGCACGGCGCCGGGATCACGGCCGACCAGTGGAGCGACGCGGCCGCGCCCTTCGCCAAGGCCCACGCGGCGGTTCACGCGCGGACCGGCGATCTCGGCTTCCTCACGCTCGCGAACAATCACGCCCTGCTCGACCAGTCGCTCGCGATCGCGGCCGACGTCGCCGGGCGCTTCGACGATGTCCTGCTGCTGGGGATCGGCGGCTCGGCGCTCGGCCCGATTGCGCTGCGCACCGCGCTCTGCCCGCCGCGCTGGAATGAGCTGACGGCGGCGCAGCGGGGCGGGCACCCGCGACTGCATGTCCTCGACAACGTGGACCCGGGCACCATCAGTGCGACGCTGGCGCGACTGGAACTCGCGCGCACGCTCGTGCTCGTGGTCTCGAAGTCGGGGGGGACGGTGGAAACCATGGCCCAGTACCTCATCGTGCGCGAGGCGCTCGCGCAGGCGCTCGGGGAGGAGGCCGCCAAGGCGCATCTGGTGTTCGTGACCGATCCGCAGGTTGGCGCGCTGCGCAAGATTGCGCGCGCCGAAGGCATTCGGACGTGCGATATCCCGCCCAATGTCGGGGGGCGTTTTTCGGTGCTCTCACCGGTGGGTATCCTGCCGGCGGCGTTGATCGGCATCGATGTGCGGGCGCTGCTGGGCGGCGCCGCCGATGTGACCGCCCGCGCGGCGAGCCCCACGCTCGCCAGCAATCTCCCCGGCACCTTCGCGGTCATGCAGTGGCTCGCCGATACCGCTCACGCGCGCTCGGTGCAGGTGCTGATGCCGTACGCCGACCCGCTGCGCGATCTGGCGCTCTGGTTCGTGCAGCTCTGGGCCGAGTCCCTTGGCAAGGTGCGCGGCGACGGCACGTCGGTGGGCCCCACGCCGCTCCCCGCGCTCGGTGCCACCGATCAGCACTCGCAGGTGCAGCTGTTCATGGAAGGCCCATTCGACAAGACCGTCACGTTCATCGCGGTAAAGGGGCGAGAACAGGACGGGCCGATCCCCGCGCGTCACGGCGACATCGCGGAGCTGGGGTACCTCGGTGGCCACACGCTCGGCGAGTTGATCGAGATCGAACAGCGTGCCACGGCCGGCGCGCTCGCGGCGCGCGGGCGTTTCAACGCCACGCTCACCATCGATCAGGTGGACGCCTGGCACCTCGGCGCGTTGATGCAGACCTTCGCGCTGGCCACCGCCTACGCGGGGGAACTCTACGGCATCGACGCCTTCAATCAGCCCGGCGTGGAGCTCGGGAAGCAGTTCGCGTACGCACTGCTCGGCCGTGCCGGCAGTGAAACGGCACGGGCCGAGTGGGATACGCTGCCACCCCCCAATCCGCGCTGGCGCGTGTAACGGGTCGTCACCGCGCCAGGCGTTTCTGTAAACGTTTCAATGTGTTGCTGTGTAAGCAGTTAGCAAACATGAAGATTGGGACAGGGCGTGAGACGATCCTCAAGTCTCACGCCCAGATGCCGATAATGATCCGGAGTGTTCTTCCCGGCAGCCTTCGTCGGCGGCGGAGAACAGAATCCTTTTCCACCGGATCTTGCCTGTGCGTTTCAAAAAATGGCCGATTGCGCGAAAGCTCGCGCTGCTTTGTCTCGGGTTTGGCCTGGTGCCGGTCGCGGTCGTGGCGACGCTGATGCTGAATCGCTCCACCGCCACGATCCGCGAGCGCACGGCGGATCGCCTCCGCGAATCCGCGGGGCAGGTAGCCGACAAGATCGATCGCAACCTGTTCGAGCGCTACGGCGACGTGCAGGCGTTTGGTTTCAATGACGTGGTGCGCGACAAGGCCAGCTGGTACAAAGCCGGCGCCGAGCAGAATCGCATCACCGATCGCATGAATGCGTACGTGGCCGCCTACGGCATGTACGACCTGACGCTCTTCGTCGATCCCGAAGGCAAGGTCATCGCCGTCAATGACAAGAATGCGAAGGGCGAACGGCTCAACAGCGCGACGCTGATGCATCGCAGCTATGCCAACGCGCCGTGGCTTGCGTCCTGTCTCACGGGCAAGTTCACGAGCAAGATGGCGTTTTCGGCTGAGGGCAACACCGCCGCGACGGGCACGGTGATCACCCCGCCGCAGCGCGACGACGGCGTGACCGCCGTGTACGGCTCGGCGAGCAACGAAGTGATTGGCTTCTCCGCCCCAGTGAAGGATGGAACCGGGCAGACGCTCGGCTGCTGGCACAACTACGCCACGGTGAACCTCGTGGACGGCGTCGTGAGCGACGCGCTCAAGCAGATGCAGGCGTCCGGCTATCCCGGCGCCATGGTGGTCGTGGTGGACAGCACGGGCCGTCCGCTGGTGCGCGCGGGCAAGGTCGAGCGCGTGCCGGCGCTCCTCGGCGCCGTGAATGGCGAGTCGGGGGTGATGACCGCCCTCACGAGTGGCAAGAGTGGCACCTACAGTGCCGAGATCGAAGGGGTGCCCACGCAGGTCGCGTATGACCATCTGCGCGGCGCGCTGGGCTACCCGGGCATGAACTGGGGCGTGATGATTGCCGTTCCGCAGGCCGAGGTCGATGCGGCGGCGAACGTTGGCACGCTCAAGGCGATGGCGCTCGCGGTCGCGCTTGGCATCGCCGTACTGATCGTGATCATCGCGCTCGTCATCGGCGGCAAGCTGGCGAAGCCGGTGGCCGAGATGGCGGGTGTGGCGCGCGATGTGTCGGTGGGGCGCACGGATCGCATTGCCCGCTGGATGTGGCACGATGAGATCGGGCAGGTCGCCAAGGCGCTCAACGACATCGTGCGGTCGCAGGATCAACTCGCGGACACGGCGCGGCAGATCGCGTCGGGGAATACGCAGGTGGCGATGGCGCTGCGCTCCGATCAGGATGCGCTGGGCCAGGCGTTCATCACGCTGCGCGACACGTTCGCCAACCTCACACACGAAGTGGACGGCATGGTGGATGCCGCCGAAGCGGGCAAGCTGTCGCATCGCGGCAATGCGCAGCGTTTCGAGGGCGCCTTCCGCCGGCTCGTGCAGGGTTTCAATGCGACGCTCGAAGCCGTCACCACGCCGGTGGCCGAAGCGCGCGAAGTCCTGGCGCAGGTGGCGCAGCGCGATCTGCGGGCCCGCGTGCGCGGCACGTATCGTGGCGATCATGCGCAGCTGGCGGCCAGTGTGAACGAGGCGGTGTCGGATCTCGCCGCCGCACTCGAGGAAGTGCGTGCGGAGGCGCACAGCATCGTCAGCGCCACGCAGCAGATTGCCGCGGCGGCGCAGGAGCAGGCCAACGGCGCATCGCGTCAGGCCGAGCTGCTGCACGAAGTGAGCAGCGAAGTCGGTACGCAGCGCGAGCGTAGCGTGGAGACGGCGCGCAGTACGCAGGAGCTGGCCACCCTGGTCGCGGCCACGAGCAGCGCGGCGACCGATGGGCGGACGCGGGTTGAAGAAGTCGCGGTCGCGCTGTCGGATATCCGGACGCGCGCCACCGATACGCAGAAGATCGCCCGCAAGATCGAGGAGATTGCGTCCCAGACGAATCTGCTCGCGCTCAATGCGGCGGTCGAAGCGGCGCGTGCCGGTCAGGCCGGTGCCGGCTTCGCCGTGGTCGCCGAGGAGGTCCGGGCACTGGCACTCCGGGCCACCGCGGCCGCCAAGGAAACGCAGGACGTCATCGAGGGGGCGGTGAATGCCGTCGCCAAGGGCGTGCAGGTGGGCGATCAGGCGGTCTCCACGCTCCGGGGGATTCAGGAGCGGGCGGAGAAGGCGTCGCACCTGGTCACCGACCTCAATGCGGCCGCGGCGGCGCAGGCCAAGGGGCTCGATGCCATCAACGCCCGGGCCGGCGAAGTGGCCGACGTGACGAGCTCCAGCGCGGCGAACGCCGAGGAAACGGCAGCCGCGTCGGAGGAAATGTCCGGTCAGGCGGCCAACCTGCAGGCGCTGGTGGAGCGGTTCCATATCGACGGCGCGCTCATGCCCGGCGCCCCGCGGACGCGCCGGGCCGGCTCGTCGGGC
>JAIEMN010000033.1 GCA_019752115.1 Gemmatimonadaceae bacterium | reverse complement strand
CGCGATGAGCGTGCAGCCGGCCAACGCCAGGCGGAGTGCTCCCCGTCGCCAGGCCGGGTCACGCAGGCGGGCGATGGCCATCGCCGCGCCGGCCGCGGCCGCCAAGCAGATCGACATCAACTCGGCCACGGCGGCCGAGCTCGAGGCCATCCCGGGGATCGGGAAGGCCTTCTCCGCCAAGATCATCGGCGGCCGCCCGTACGCCAACAAGCTGCAGCTCGTCCAGAAGAAGATCCTGACGCAGGCGCTCTACGACAAAATCAAGGATCAGATCATCGCCAAGCAGTAGGCCGGCGACCGTCGTCCGGGAGGCCACCGTGCCGGAATCGCACTAGATTGTCGGTATGATCTCCATCGCCGTCTCGGAGGACCAGCGGGAGCGCGCCTGGATTGGCGCGCTTCCGCGTTCGCACATCTGAGGGGTCCTGGCATCGCCACCGGCGGGTCACCGCCGCGTTCCCGGTGTATCCAGCTGACTACTTCCCACCTCAGGTGTGCCCATGGCCACGTTGACCGCTCCCGAGACCGGCATCGAGCAGGATGCCTTTCCGATCAATGGCACCGACTACGTTGAGTTCTTCGTCGGCAATGCCAAGCAGGCCAGTCATTACTACCGCAGCGCGTGGGGCTATCGCCTCGTCGCCTACCGTGGCCCGGAGACGGGCACGCGCGACCGCGCCAGCTACCTCATGCAGCAGGGGAAGATCCGGCTCGTCCTGACGACGGCGATCTCGCCTGACTCCGCCATCGCCGCGCATGTGCATCAGCATGGCGACGGCGTGAAGGACTATGCCCTGTGGGTGGACGACGCCCGCCTCGCCTACGAGACCGCCCTCTCCCGCGGCGCGATTGGCATCCATCCGCCCGAAGTGCATCAGGACGCCGATGGTGAGGTGATCATTGCCGCGATCGGTACCTACGGCGATACCATCCACAGCCTCGTCGAGCGCCGGAACTATCGGGGGACGTTCCTGCCGGGCTTCGTGCCGGTGACGCCGCACTATCAGCCGGCGGATGTGGGGCTCAAGTACATCGATCACTGCGTGGGCAACGTGGAGCTCGGGCAGATGAACCGCTGGGTCGGCTACTACGCCGATGTCATGGGCTTCCGCAATCTCATCACCTTCGACGACAGCGACATCAGCACCGAGTATTCGTCGCTCATGTCGAAGGTGATGGCCAACGGGAACGACAAGATCAAGTTCCCGATCAACGAGCCGGCCAGCGGCAAGAAGAAGTCGCAGATCGAGGAGTACCTGGATTTCTATCGGGGCCCGGGCGCGCAGCATCTCGCGCTGGCGACCGATGACATCCTCACCACGGTGCAGGCGCTCAAGGACCGCGGCGTCGAGTTCCTCTCGGTGCCTACGTCGTACTACGATGAGCTGCAGGCCCGCGTCGGCACGATCGACGAACCGGTGGCCGAACTCGCCAAGCTCGGCATTCTCGTGGATCGCGACCCGGACGGCTATCTCCTCCAGATCTTCACCAAGCCGGTGGAGGATCGCCCGACGCTCTTCTACGAGATCATTCAGCGCAAGGGCGCGAAGAGCTTCGGCAAGGGGAACTTCAAGGCGCTCTTCGAGAGCATCGAGCGCGAGCAGGCGCTGCGAGGGAATCTCTGAGATGCCGATGTATCACCTGATGGGCGAGGTGCCGCGCAAGCGGCACATCGTCTTCCGACGCCCCGACGGCGGGCTGTACGCCGAGGAGCTGATGGGGCACGAAGGGTTCGTGGGGACCTCCTCGCTCCTGTACCACATCCATCCGCCGACCACCGTGCTGCGGGCGAGCAAGGTGCGTGACATCGTGTGGGAAGAGGATACCGACACGTCGCTGCGGCATCGCCACTTTCTGACGTCGCGCGCGGTGAAGGGGGGCTCACCCACCCTCGATCGCATCCCGCTGTTGTTCAACAGCGATATCGCGATGCTGTGGGTCGAGCCGGACCGTCAGGACACGCACTTCTACCGCAACTCGCAGGCGGACGAAGTGGTGTACGTGGTGGAGGGGCACGGCGTGCTCGAGTCGGTCTACGGCAATCTGCCGTATCAGCCCGGCGACTACGTGGTCATCCACCGCAACATCACGCATCGCTGGCGCCTCGATGCCTCGAAGGGCGCGAGCAAGTTTCTCGTGATGGAGAGCGCGGGGCACATCCGCTCGCCGAAGCGCTATCGCAACGAGTTCGGGCAGCTCCTGGAGGGCGCGCCGTACTCGGAGCGCGATATCCGTCGGCCGCAGACGCTCACGCCGGTGGATGAACGCGGCGAGTTCCCGATTCTCGTGAAGCAGTACAACGGCCTGCACGAGCTGGTCCTCGATCATCATCCGTTCGATGTCGTTGGCTGGGATGGCTACTTCTATCCGTGGGCGTTCAACATCCACGACTTCGAGCCGATCGTGGGGCGCATTCACCAGCCGCCGCCGGTGCACCAGACGTTCCAGGGCGATGGCTTCGTGATCTGCTCCTTCTGCCCGCGGCCGTACGACTTCGATCCCCGGGCGATTCCCGCGCCCTACAATCACAGCAACGTGGACTCCGACGAGGTGCTCTTCTACGCCTCGAGCGAATTCATGAGCCGCAAGGGGATCGAGTACGGGTCGATCACGCATCATCCCGATGGCCTGCCGCACGGGCCGCATCCGGGCCGTGCCGAGGCGAGCATTGGCGCCACGCACACCAACGAGCTGGCGGTCATGATGGACAGCTTCCGCCCGCTCAAGGTGGCCAAGGCGGCGCTCGCGATTGAAGATCCGAAGTATCACCAGAGCTGGATTGAGACGCAGCATGGTGCGTTCAGTCCGCCGGCGCCCTGATCCGTTTCGCATGCCTCGCTTCTCCACGCGTTTCTCGCAGTTCCCCGCGTATCCGCTGGCGCACATCCCCGCGCGCAAGAAGGCCCTCATCGCGGCCGGCGTCGATGTGATCGACCTCGGTGCCGGTGATGCCGATCTCCCGCCGCCGGCGCGCGCCATCACCGCGCTGCAGGACGCGGCGGCCGAGCCGGCCATGTCGCGCTACGGCTTCGCGCTTGGGCACGTGCCCTTCCGCGAAGCCATCAGCGCGTGGATGCAGACGCGGTTCGGGCAGCGCGTTGATCCGATGAGTGAGATCGTCCCGCTGCTCGGGAGCAAGGAAGGGCTGGCCCACATCGCCTTTGCCTATCTCGGGTCGGGCGATGCGGCCATCATTCCGGATCCGGCCTACCAGGCGTATCTGGGTGGCACCTTGATGAGCGATGCCACGCCGTATGTCTATGCGCTGCGTCCGCGCACGAACTTTCTCGTGGAGCTCGACGAGATCCCGGCGGAGGTGATGGCGCGCACGCGCGTCGTGTACCTCAACTATCCCAACAACCCCACGGCGGCGATCGCGCCGCGGGACTATCTGGAGCGGGTGGTTCGCACCTGCCGGGACCGCGACATCCTGCTCGTGTACGACAACGCGTATTCGGAGATGGGCTTTGACGGGTATGTCCCGCCCAGCATCTTCGAGATCGACGGCGCTCGCGACGTGGCCATCGAATTCCACTCGTTGTCGAAGACGTACAACATGACCGGGTGGCGCTGTGCCTGGGCCGTCGCCAAGCCGGAGATTGCTGGGGCGCTCACCAAGGTGAAGTCGTTTACCGACACCGGGCAGTTCATGGGCATCCAGAAGGCCGGCGTGGCGGCGATCGAAAGCTGGGCCGAGTTCGTGCCGCAGAACCTCGCCGTCTTCAAGGAGCGGCGCGATGCCTCCGTGGCCGCGTTCCGCGCCAACGGGTTCACCTGCGAGACGCCACGCGCCACGATGTACCTGTGGATTCCGCTCCCCGAGGGCATCGCCAGCGCGGCGTTCTGCGATCGTCTGCGCGAGGAGCAGGGGGTGATCGCCATGCCCGGCTCCGGCTTCGGCGCGGGCGGGGAAGGGTTCTTCCGTATTTCGTTCATTCAGTCGGGCGAACGGATCGCGGAAGCGGCGCGTGGGGCCGGGCTGGTCCTGGCGGCGATGACGGCGGAACTCGCCACGGAGGCGGTGTCCGCGTGACGACCTCGCGGCTCGCGGGGCGGCGCATCCGCCTCACGGCCGCGACCATCGCGGCTGTCACGCTCGCCTGTCACGGGCCGCGGCCGGTAACGGGGCCGGATGCGCCGATGCCGACGGCGCGCGACTCCGTCATCTCGGCCGTCCCACCCGCGCCGCGGACCGCATCGCGAACGGCGCGCCCGGCGCCGGCCCCGGCGCGGCCGGTCGTGCCCGCGGAAGCGCCGCCGCTCCCACGGGAGTTTCGCGGCGTGTGGGTCGCGACCGTGGGGAACATGGACTGGCCCTCGAAGCGCACGCTCTCCACGGCGGAGCAGCAGGCCGAGCTGATCGCCCTGCTCGATCGCGCCGCGGCCCTGCGCCTCAATGCCGTGATCTTTCAGGTGCGCCCCTCGGGCGATGCGTTGTACGCGTCGAGCATCGAACCGTGGTCGGAGTATCTCACCGGCACCCAGGGCAAGAAGCCCGATCCGTATTGGGATCCCCTCGAGTTTGCGGTGCGCGAGGCGCATGCGCGCAATCTCGAGCTGCACGCGTGGTTCAATCCCTATCGCGCCCGCAACACCGATGGCCGCTCGCCGCTCGCGGCCAACCACATCGCCAAGACCAACCCGGCGGTGGTGAAGCGTTACGCCAAGTACCTCTGGATGGATCCCGGGGAGCCGACGGTGCGCGCGCGCACGCTCAAGGTCGTGCTCGATGTGGTCAAGCGCTATGACGTCGATGGCGTGCATATCGACGACTACTTCTATCCGTATCCCGAAACCACGCGGCGGGGACGGCCCATCGCGTTCCCCGATGAACGGAGCTGGCTCCGCTACAAGAAGAGCGGCGGCACGCTCTCACGCGCCGACTGGCGCCGCGAGAACGTCAATCAGCTGGTCGAGGCGCTCCACGACGGCATTCACCAAACGAAGCCGTGGGTTCGCTTCGGCGTGAGCCCGTTCGGCATCTGGCGGCCGGGCTACCCGGAGTCCGTGCGCGGACTCGACGCCTACGAGAAGCTCTACGCCGACGCGCGCAAATGGCTGCGCGAAGGGTGGGTGGACTACTTCACGCCCCAGCTGTATTGGCCCACGACGCGGCCGCAGCAGTCGTATCCGGTGCTGCTCAACTGGTGGGCGTCGGAAAACGTGCAGGCGCGCCATCTCTGGCCCGGCAACTTCACCTCGCTGGCCGGTGGCCGCGGGTCCACGGCGTTCCCGGTAAGTGAGTTGGTCGAGCAGATCCGCCTGACCCGTCTGCAGAGCGGCGCCACCGGCAACGTGCACTTCAGCATGACCTCGTTCCTGCGCGATCAGGCCGGGATGAACGAAGTGCTGGCCACCGGGCCGTATGCGGAGCCCGCTCTCGTGCCGGCGACGCCGTGGCTGCGGGCCCCCGCACCCCCGCGGCCGGCTCCGCAGGCGGAGCGGAGCGGGGCCAACTGGCAACTGCGGCTGCCGTTGGCGGGGCAACCGGCCCCCTGGCAGTGGGTGGTGAGGCTGCGAACCGACACGGCTTGGATTACCATGGTACTACCGGGAACGACGGACCGGTGGGCGCTGCCGCGCGATCTGGCGGCCAACGCCGCCACCGTCAGCTCGGTGAACCGCGTGGGGGCCGAGAGTCAGCCGGTGACGATCACGCTCCCCACGCCGACCGCGACATCGCCAGCGAGCCGAGGCCGTTCTGATGGGCGCTGAACGGATTCCATTCTACTATCGCATGACGTCGGGCATCCGCATCACGGTGCGCCCGTCGTATCTGCGCGAGCGTTCGAACCCCCTTCTGGGGCAGTTCGTCTTCGCCTATCACATCCGCATCGAGAACGTCGGCGAACAGGCGGCGCAGCTGCGCACGCGCCGCTGGCTGATTCACGACGAGGCGGTTGGCGATACGGTGGTCGAAGGCGAAGGGGTCGTAGGCGAACAGCCCCACCTGCTGCCGGGACAGGTGCACGAGTATCGCAGCTTCTGCGTGCTCAAGGCCCCGAACGGGTGGATGGAGGGGACCTATCGCTTCGTCCGCGACGACGGGTCGAGCTTTCTGGCCGTCATCCCGCGCTTTCAGCTCGCCGCCGAACCGCGCGCCGACACCGTCAGCTGACGGGGCTGGTAGCCGACAGCACGTCGGCGAACGGAGCGCACAGAGTGCGCACCGTGTCGGGCGGCAGCAGGTCCTGCACCAACACCGCGAGCAGCGCGGCCAGCGCGGGCTCCGCGACCGGATCGAGCGTCGCCAACGCCTCCTCCTCGGTCTGGGGCGTCGGCGCATCGGGGACGCGCACCAGCTGCAGCAGCGGGCCACTCAGCGCCTCGCGATAGGCTTCGCGGTCACTGCGCGCCATCGTCTCGGCCAGCTGGCGCTCGGCGGTGACCCACGCGCGGGTCGTGCACAACGCGGTGTGCGCGGCGACGACGCGCGCGCGATCGGCCGCCCCCAGACCCGCCAGCTGCACGAGCATGGCCCGCACCGCCGCCGACTGCGGACCATAGGGCAGGGTGCTGGCCATCGGGCTAGGCGATGCGGTGGCCAAGCGCCCGCAGCCCGTCGAAGACGGTGGGCATGCTCGGGCTCCACCCGGTCGCCTTGAGGGCGTCCACCACGATCCGCTGGTTGCTGCGGCCGGAACGCACCGGGCCATCGGTGGGAGCCGTCGTCGCCGACGGCGCCCGGCCCGTCAGGGCCCGCGTGATCTCGCCGGCCTGCACCGGATGCCCATCCGCGCAGTTGAAGATCTCCACCGCCGCCTCGGGGGGCGTGGCGAGCAGGTGCGCGATCGCGTCGCGCACGTCGTCGCGCCAGGCAAAGTTGCACCAGATGTCGGGCGGCGTGGCGCCGCTGATGAACCGAGGTGCGGGGTCGCGACCGGGGCCATAGAGCCCCGCTACGCGCAGAATGCGCACGACCCGCGGAATACGCGGATTGGCGGCCCGGGCGATGTACATCTCGGCGTCGGCCAGCGCCTGCACCCGCACGTCCGCCGGGCGGAGCGGCGTCTGCTCGGTCACCACGCTGCCGTCCTGGCGGTCATAGACGCCGGTACTGGAGACCCACACGATGGAGCGACAGCTGAGCACCTCGGCCAGCGCGGCCGCGCCTTCGGCCGCGGCCGGATAGAGCCCGTAGTCGTCGCCGCGGGCGCGCGACGGGGAGACGCAGACGACCAGGTGATCCACCGTGCGCGAGACCGCCGACAGGACGGCGTCGTCGTGCGCGGCCGTCTCGAGGTGGCCGGTCACCGCGGTGCACCCGGCTGGCGGGGCGTGCTCGGACCGCTGGAGGGTGAAGACGTGCGCCCCCTGGGCGGCGAGCAGCGTCGCCGTGGGGCCGCCCAGCCATCCCGGGCCGACCAGCAAAACAGAGCGGCTCATGGATCGCGACTCACGGCCAGCAGCCCGTGACGTCGCTGGCTGAACGCGCCAGGGACGCTATAAATTCCGGGGGTCTTGGCCGGAATCTGGTCCGAGCCGACATCACCGATTGCACAGGATCCGCACATACATGGGGAAGCAGGACGCGATCGAACTCGAGGGGACAGTAACCGAGTTGCTGCCAAATGCGACGTTCCGGGTCACCGTTCCGAGCGGGCATGAAGTCCTCACCACGTTGGCGGGCAACATGCGACGGAATCGCATTCGCGTCCTCGCCGGTGATCGCGTCACTGTGGAAGTCTCGCCGTACGATCTCACGCGCGGCCGCATCACCTTCCGTCACAAGAACTGAGCTGCGCCGCGAACGGGTCGGTTCTGTGCTGAGCCGCTGCGGAGTCACCGCAGGATGAACCACCACACCGCACCGGCGCCGGCCGCCACGGCGGCCACGGTGCCGAGAATCATCGGCAGATAGACCCCCGATTTACCCTCGGGTGCCGGCGCCTTGGCCGCGCGCGGTGCGGGGATCTCCGCGGGTGACTCGCGGCGGGAGGGCGCCTCGTCACGGACGACGGCGCGCGGGGCGCGGGATGGCGTCTCGATCGTGCGGACGCCGCGATCGGGCGTCGGCATCGCAATCGTCGGCCCGCGATCGAGATCACGAAACACCGGTGATACCGCATGGCGCGGCGCCGCGCTGACTACCGGTTCGGCGATCGGCGGCCGTTCAATCACCGGTCCCTCTTCCCACGGGGCGGCGGTCTCGATGCTCGCGTGCGCATACTCGCGGACATCGAGCGCGTCGGACGACCCCGGCGTCTCGAAGGCGATCACCGAGGGCGGCGTGGGTTCGTCGAGCGGCTCGAGATCGTCGAGCGTCAGGCGGCGGAGCTCAATGGTTTCCGCCACGCGCTGCAACATGGCGCCGCTGGTCGGGGTCGCCAGGCGTGGTGCGGGCGTGCGCGTACGTGGCGCCACCCGCTGCTGCTCGCGCACTTCGGCCACTTTCGCCAGCAGCTTGTCGGCGCGGCCGGTGGAGAGCTCGTGGGCGTGCAACAGCGCATGCAGGCGCAGCAGCAACGGCTCGGCGTTGGACGGCGAGCCCAACGCGAGCGCGATGCGCGCCGCGTTCTCGAGCACGATGGCCAGGCGTGCATCTTCGTCGCCCACGCGGTGCTCGATGGTGGCGATGGCGCGCTGCACCAGCGTCATCGCCTCCTCGCCGCGGCCGCAGGAGGCCAGCATCACGGCGAGATCCATGCGGGCGCGGGCGACGGGCATGCCATCTTCACCGGCAATGGCGACGCGGAGCGCACAGGTCCGCTGCGCGTGCTGGAGCGCCTCGTCGGTACGCCCCGCCTTGAAGCAGGCGTGGGCGAGGTTGCCGAGCACCAGCGCGAGCGGCTCATGCGTGGCGGGGCGGAGCGGCAGATCCTGCGCCAGCGCGTCGGCCGCCGCCTGAAAGGCTGCGGCCGCATCCGCCCACGCGCCATCGGCCGCGAGCGCCAGCCCGCGATCGTTGTCGTGCGCCCAGGCGCTCAGCGCCTGCGAATCGCCGTCGAGAACCATGCCCGTCTCTGTACCCGTATCAGCCATGCCATGGTTGACGCCCCGTGGAATGGGAGGTCACCCGTTTGAACGCGTTGTGCCCGTGGTGTGACGACTGTGCACCCGGCGTCACACCCGCGATGCCAGCCAGCGGCCGGGACTGCTTGGATTCCGGTGAACCGGTCGGATTGTCCGACACACGCCCAGCATGCCCCGTGTGCGACTGGTGAGGCAATATGATCGATCGGGAGATCCGGCGCGCCTGACGCCGAGACGGGCACGGCGCGGTATTCCCATGCTGTGACTGGTTGACGGGTTCTGGAATTGTCCTAGGTTGGCAACGTATGCGCCCCTTCATGATCCCCCGACTCCGTGCGGTGCGGGTGGCCGCGGTCCTGCTGACCACGACGGCGCTGCTCAGCGCGTGCGGCGCGAGTGAAGGCGATGGCGTCACCATCAAGGGCGATGTGGCCGGCCTGGACACGCTCGCGACACGCGCCGATTCGCTGATCGCCAACGCGGGCAAGCCGCCGGTGGTGTTCGATTCGCTCCCGCGGTTGGCGGATTCCTCGGCGAGCGGCACCGGTGACGGCACCCTGGTGGTGCCGGGCCGGGACGGCAATCTTGGCACCGACGCCGGCAATGAGATGTCGCGGCGCGCGCAGGCGCGCGGTGATTCGATGGCTCGTGCCATCGCGGCGCAGCTGGCGGGGGGCAACACGGGTCGCGCGCGCGGCGATTCCGTGCGCGGCGTGCTGACGATGATCGGGACCGAGCCGGCGCGGCAGGTCGTCCTCAAGGCTGGTGAGCAGACCATCGCGCTCAGTGGCATGGCCACGACCGGACTGTCGCGTCTCGCCGGCGCCGAAATCGTCGTGCATGGTGTGCAGATCACGCCACGCGATGTGGTGGTCAACGATTACGTGGTGCGCGCGGCGCACGGCGCCCCGGCCTTTGATGGTCTGCTCGAAGAAGGCGGCACGTTGCGGCTGACCGATGGCTCCGGCACCAAGCGCGTGCCGCTCCCCGCCGAACTGCGCGGGGTCACCGGCACGCGCGTCTGGGTGGCGGTCAAGAACGGCGCGGCCGTCGCCGGTGGCGTAATCCCGCGCTGACGTCGCGCACGCCAACGCGTACGCCAACGCGTACGCGAGCCGGTTATCCCGGCTCGCGGATCGCCATCATCGGCGTTTCCCGATAGACGTCACGGCTCGTCAGCACGCCGATCGTCATCGTGAGGAGCAGCAGCCCGGCCGCAATCAGCACCGTCGGCCCGATCGCCGGATCGAAGGCGTCGTCGAAGACGAACCGCGTGATGGCCCAGGCGCTGCCGAAGCTGAGCACCATCCCGGTGAGCGCGCCGAGGGCGCCGAGGGCGCCGTACTCCGCGAGCAACACGCGCGCGACCTGACGCCGCGTGGCGCCCAGCGTGCGCAGCAGGACCCCTTCACGCAAGCGGGCGCGGCGCGTAGCGGCCACCGCGCTGAAGAGCACCGGAACGCCCATGGCGAGTGAGAAGATGCCGAGGAAACGAATCGCGAGCGTCACCCGGTCCACGATCGATCCAATGGTCTGACGCACCAGCGTGAGGTCGAGACTCGACACGTTCGGGAAGCGGCGCACCACATCGCGCTGCACCTCGGCCATCGCCGTGCCCGCCGGCACGTTCGACACGATCACGAACTGCTGCGGGGCGCGCTTGAGCGCGGCCGGTTCGAACACCACGAAGAAGTTTGCTTCGAAGCGCGCGAAGTTCACCGTGCGGATGTTGTGCACGACGGTGCGCACGGGCACGCCCTGCACGTTCCAGGTGATCGTATCGCCGATCGTGACGGCCATGTCGCGCGCCACCGCCTGCTCGAGGGACACGAGGAAGGGGGCGTCGGGATTCGCCGCGCGGTTTTTCTCACGCTCCGCGGCGGATGGGAACCACTTCCCCTGAACCAGCGTCTCCGACCCCTGTAGGGAGTCGCGATAGGTCGAGCGATACTCGCGACGCAACGTCCAGCCGGCACGGCGGACCGTCGTATCGGCCGTGAGCGCCGAGACCGAGCGGTTGTTGATCGACTCCACGCGCATCGTGACGATCGGCGTCTGCTGCACGATGGGATGCTGGCGCGCCCGCAGCAGCGAATCGAGTGGCGCCGCCTGATCATCCTGCACGTCGAAGAACAGCAGATTGCCAGCGCTGGCTTCGGCGGTGGTCTGCACGCGGCGCAGCAGGTTGGCCTGCACGAGGTAGACAGTGCTGAGCAGAAAGGCGCCGAAGCCCAGGGCCAGCGTCACGGCGCGCGTCTGATTGGCCGGACGATGCAGATTGGCCACGCCCTGGCGGAGCGGAAACGGCCAGCTCGGTCGCGGACTGCGGCGCGCGACCGCAATCAGCGCCGTCGCGGCCAACCACAGTACGACCACCACGCCAAGAATACCGCCGGCCATCGCCAGTCCGTTGCGCCACCCTTCCACGCGCGAGAGGACGATGCCGAGGATGCTGGCCACGAGCAGCACATCCACGGTCAGCCGCGCCGGATCACGCCACTCACTCGGGAGCGCGGCCGGGTCGGCGTTGCGACGAATGGCCTGAAGCGGCGACACGCGCCGGAGCGCCAGCAACGGGCGGAGCGCGAAGACGAGCGCCACCCATACGCCCGTCGCGAGCCCAAGCAGCAGCGGGAGCGGTTCGAGCGCGATGGTGACGTCCACGGGCAGGAAGTCGCCCATCACGCGCGGTAGCAGGAACTGCACGCCAACGCCGAGCACGGCACCGGCGGTCGCACCGAGCAGCCCCATCGCCACCGCCTGCACGAGATAGAGCGCCAGCACCTGGCCGCTCGTGGCGCCGAGGCAGCGCAGGACGGCCACGGTGTCGATCTTGGCGCTGACAAAGGCGTTGACGCCCGACGCGACGCCGATGCCGCCCAGGAGCAGGGCGATCAGCCCGATGATGCTGAGAAAGTCGGCGAGCTGCGCGACGGCCTGCGTGAAGTCGCGCTCGGTGTCGGCCACCGTGCGCACGCTGATGCGCGCGCGCGGCGCGGCGAGTGCAGCGGGCGCCGCCGGGCGGGCCGCGACGGCGGTGCTGTCCGCCGTGGGCGATCCCGCGGTGGGCGTGGAATCGTTCGGGCGCCCGACCGCCGCCACGGCGGTCGTGGTGGCGCGATCATTGGCGGCCGTGGTGTCGGGTTCGTCGTCGCCGCCGCCGGGATTGCGTCGGTCGCCGTCACGGGCGCGCCGCACGGAGTCCCGCGCGAACGACTCCGGATCGACGCGCTTCCAGAGGGCGTACTTGAGCGTGCGGGCGCGCGCGCGCTCGGCGAGCGCCGGCGGCAGCTGCATCACCACTTCGTATTCCGCACGACTGCCGAAGCGCAGCAGCCCGGTGCGCTCGATCCACCGATCCGAGACGTACACCCGCGGCCCGATTACCGAGGCGATACCGGCATCGCCCGGCACATTGCCCAGCGTGCCGCCAATCGTGAATGCCTGCTGCCCCAGCCGCAGGACGTCGCCCACCTTCGCGTCCAGCGCCACCAGCAGGGACGCATCGACGAACACCACCGTGTCGGCGTGCACGCGGGCCCAGGCACCACTGGGGACCGTTTCAATGGCGCCGTAGAACGGGTAGCCCGGCGAGACGGCACGCACCTGCACGAGCCGCGTTCCGCCCGACGGTTCGGCGAGCGCCATCGAGGCAAACGTGGTCACGCGCGCAGTGCGCACCTGCTGGGTGGCCAATGAGTCGAGCACCGTGTCCACCACGGCCGGCATCACCGCCCGTGACGACAGGGCGAGATCGCCGCCAAGCAGCGTTCGCGACTGCTCGCGAATGGAGCGCGTGACATTGCCGGCGAACGAGTCGATGGCAACCAGTGCAGCGACACCGAACGCGATGGACGACATGTAGAGCGCCAGCCGCCGGCGCGCCGTACGGCTTTCGCGCCAGGCCAGGCGGAGCAGGGCCTGAGTCGTCATGCGTCGTGCCGGATGTCTTCCACGATCACGCCATCGCGCAGGCGGATGGTACGCTGCGTGCGCGCGGCGAGGCTCGGGTCGTGCGTGACGAGCACGATCGTGCAGCCGCGCTCGCGGTTGAGCGATTGCAGCAGCTCCACGATGCGCTCACCGGTCGTGCCATCGAGGTTGCCGGTGGGCTCATCGGCGAAGAGAATGCGCGGCTCGTTCACGAACGCACGCGCGAGCGCCACCCGTTGCTGCTCGCCGCCGGACAGCTGCTGGGGAAAGTGATGCGTCCGATCCGCCAGACCGACGCGCGTGAGCAGCTCTTTCGCGCGCACGGCGGCCTCGGTGGTGCTCGCGGCCCCACTCAACTCGAGGGGAACCTGTACATTCTCGAGCGCGGTGAGCGTGGGGATCAATTGAAAGCTCTGGAAGACAAACCCAACTTTCTCACCGCGCAGCCGGGCCCGGGCATCTTCGTCGAGGCGCGAGAAATCCACGCCATCGAGGGACACCGACCCCGCGCTCGGGGTATCGAGTCCGGCCAGCAGGCCGAGCAGGGTCGTCTTTCCGCTGCCCGAGGGTCCGACAATGGACACGAAGGCGCCGGCCGGGACGTCGAAGGACACGTCGCGCAGCACCGTCAGGCGCTGGGTGCCGCTCAGGTATTCCTTGGTCAATCCACGGGCAACAAGCATGCAGAGTCGGGTGCGGGTCAGATTTCGGGGCGTTCGGGCGCTGGCGGCCATGCTGCTGGGCGGGTTGGCCGCCTGCGGGGCCAACGCCGCCGATCGCTCCTCCAACGGCAGCGCGTCGGGAAAGGATTCCGGACGCGCTCCATCGGGAGCGGTCGGCGCCTCGGCGGCGGCGCGCGATCCGCAATCAACGGGAAGTCCGGCCGCAGCGGGAGTTCCCCGGGTCGTGCTCCTCGGGACGAGCCTGACGGCCGGACTCGGGCTCGATCCGGCCCAGGCCTATCCCGCCCTGCTGCAGGCCAAGGCCGATTCGGCAGGGTACGCGGTGCGCATCGTGAATGCGGGGCTCAGCGGCGAAACCTCGGCGGGCGCGGTGCGCCGCGCCTCGTGGGTGCTCGACCAGCCGGCGCGTCTGGTGGTGCTCGAGGTGGGCGCGAATGACGGGCTGCGCGGCGTCGATCCCGATTCGACCTACGCGAACCTCATCAAGCTGATTGGCATCGTGCGGGCGCAGCGCCCCGAGGCGGCGATCGCGCTCGTGCAGATGGAGGCGCCCACCAATCTCGGCCGCGCCTACACCACGCGCTTTCACGCCGTCTACGCGCGGGCGGCGCAGGAGACGAAGGTGCCCCTGTGGCCCTTTCTCCTCGATGGCGTGGCGGGCGTCGCGCGGCTCAACCAGGCGGACGGTATCCATCCCAACCCGGAAGGATCACGGCTCGTCGCCGCCACGCTGTGGGGGCCGCTGCAAGCCGCGATCGCCTCGTGGGCGGCGCCTGCCGGAACGCATTAGGTTCTCGCCATGCGTTCCATCCTCGTGCTGCTGGAAGACCTGGTGCAGGCGGAGTTCGGCCCTCGTGAGCTGGCGGCCGTTCGCGCGGCGTCGACCGAGCACCTGAATGACGTGGGGCGCCTCCCCGGGGCGCCGGGGCGGGTCATGGCGTTCGTGGAAGCGATCGCCGATGTGCGGCGTCGGCCGGTGCACGAGGTCTACCAGTTCGTGGCGATGCAGCTCGTGCCGCTGGTCCTCAAGGAGTACGGCGCGCTGCTCAAGGGGCATACGTCGGCGCGCACCGTGCTGATGCAGATCACGCGGTTGGCACCGACGGTGCTCGACACGCTGATCCCCGGCATTCCGTATGCGGAGTTCGACGTCGAGCTGATCGACCTCGACACGATGCGCATCCGGTTCGAGGGACCGGCCGAGATGCTGGCGGCGTTCGAAGGGATCGCGCTCGGCCTGGCCAAGCACTACGGCGAGCGGGCGGAGACGACCCGGGTGTCGCCGCCGGCCTTTGCGCCGGACCGCCGGATGCTCGACGTGAAGGTCGGGGCCGAGCGCCGCGACCCGAAGACGCCGGCGCGGCCGCCCAGCGGGCAGGAGTTCCGGCGGAAGCTCGGGATCTAGCTCGGGATCTCGCGGGGGATCTGGCCGGCCGTCCCGACCCGGGCGGGGGGCGGTAAATGGCCTTCCCTTCACGGCTTAGCTCGTCTATTTTTCGAGGCTGTACCGAATCCGGCTGCCGTTGGTGTGCCACACCGATGGGCGCTGGCTCCCGTCTGTTTCCCTGTTCGCAGGTCTGACTATATGGCCGTCACCGCAACGCAGATCCGTCGCGGCATGGTGCTCGTCTTCGAAGGCGATCCGTGCCGCGTGCTGGAGTTCCGTCACCACACGCCGGGCAACCTGCGCGCGATGGTGCAGGCGAAGCTCAAGAACCTTCGCACCGGGTCGAGCTTCGAGCATCGCTTCCGCGCCGCCGACACGATCACGAAGGCGGACATGGAAACGCACGAACTGGAGTTCCTCTACCAGGGCGGCGACACGTACCACTTCATGAACATCGAGAACTACGACCAGCTCGAGCTGGACGAGGAGACGCTCGGTGATTCGGCGCCGTGGATGCAGCCGGGGATGAAGATCCTGGCCGAGTGGTACAACGGGCGGCCGATCGGGATCGAGCTGCCGAACTCGCTCGTGTTCGAGATCGTGGACACGGCGCCGGTCGTGCGTGGCGCCACCAAGACGGCGTCGTCGAAGCCGGCGAAGCTCGAGAACGGCGTGGTGGTGAACGTGCCGGAATTCATCGAGCAGGGGACGCGCATTCGCGTGAACCCGACGACGGGCGAGTACCTCGATCGCGCGAAGGACTGAGCGACGCGGGCGGACTCGACGGAAAATGTCGAGTCCGCCCCCGCTTGAAGTTCGAAGGCCGACTGGTTACCATGGGTGTCTCCGTTGGAATTTCCGGAGATCATGGTGGCCGTAGCTCAATCGGTTAGAGCACCGGATTGTGGTTCCGGGGGTTGCGGGTTCGATTCCCGTCGGTCACCCTGAGTCACTCGGAGATCTGCAAAGATCTCTGGAGGTCCGTAGCTCAATTGGTAGAGCACCGGTCTCCAAAACCGGCGGTTGGGGGTTCGATTCCCTCCGGGCCTGTTGGATCTTGGCGGTATCGTCTAGGGGACTAGGACACAGCCCTCTCAAGGCTGGAACACGGGTTCGAATCCCGTTACCGCTATGTAGGTAGTCACAACGGGAAAACGGCTCCATCGTCTATCGGTTAGGACGCGACCCTTTCAAGGTCGAGAGACGGGTTCGATTCCCGTTGGAGCTACTAGCAGGTTGCAGGTGCAGGTGTGGTTGGGGGGCGTAGCTCAGTTTGGTTAGAGCACTCGACTGTCACTCGAGAGGTCGCGGGTTCGAGCCCCGTCGCTCCCGTCAGTAGTACGGCTCGCAGGTGTTGGTTGCAGGTTCCTGGTGCAAGCCGGGACCCCTCGCTCTGGTGGTGAAATTGGTAGACACGCCGTCTTGAGGGGGCGGTGCCGCAAGGCGTCGCGGTTCGAGTCCGCGCCAGAGCATGCAGGTGTTTTCGCAGTACACGATGGTCCCGGAGCGTGTTAGTTTGCTCCGCGCACGTCGCCACAGTAGCTCAGTGGTAGAGCACCCGATTCGTAATCGGGCGGTCATCGGTTCAATCCCGATCTGTGGCTCTTCAACGCTCCGGTCAGCTCGCTGGCCGGGGCGTTTTTGTTTGACGTGCATCGACTTTGGCCACGGATTTCGCGGAAACGCACGGTTCCATCAACGCGCGCGGAGGGAACGGTGCGTTTCCGTGTGCTCCGTGGCGACAACATGGTCTACTCAGGCCACGGGACCTGCTCAAGTCCGGGGCCGGCCTCGACGTGCCTTGCTGTGCCCGACGATCGAGTGGCGCCGGGCCACGCAATGACCTCGAGCGCGCACGCCTCGAGCGCAAACACCGGCAGCGGCACGTCGGTGCGAATCGTCGTGAGGGATCGCATCAGGCGCGCGTGATCATGCTGCCCCGCGAGCTTGGCGGTTTCGTCGCGATGACTCACGAACTCGCTGGCCTCGAGCGCGCCTTCAAGACTCTGCCAGCGGCGCAGCAGCTTGGCCGCGGTGTCCTTGCCGATGCGCGGCACGCCCGGGATATCGTCGCCCGTCTCACCGGCGAGCGCCTTGAAGTCGGCAAGCTGCGCTGGCGTCACGCCGAAGCGCTCCTGCACATCGGTGGGCTGCCAGCGGCGGACGCGCGTGCCGTCGGTCCCTTTGCCCATCCCCACGTAGCTCACCACCGCCACCCCGTCGCTCAGAAACTGCAGCAGGTCGGAGTCGTTCGAGAGCAACGTCACCGCGAGATCCGCGCGATAGCGCGCCATGATCGACGCGACGACATCATCGCCCTCGAACCCCGCGACGCTCAGACTCAGGAGCCCGGTCTGCTCGAGCGCGGCGCGAATCGGCGCGACGCGTGAGCGCGTTTCGCCGGTGCGGCGCTGCTTGTAGCCCGCGAACAGCGCATGGCGGAAGGTCGGCCCCTCGTGATCCCACGCCGCCGCGAGGTGCGTCGCGCCCAGATCCTGCGCCGCGCCACGGGCCATCTGACACCAGAGGCGCACGCCGGCCTCGGGGTCGCCGTTGGCGACGTGCGCGGCGCGCGCGGCCAGCGACTGCGCATCGATGACAAGGAGGTGGGGCAGGGCCATCTCCCAAGCTACCGCGGCTGCCCGATATTGGCAGCATTGGCAGGGGCGGGTGGTCCTGTGCGCACGCGCACCGCGATGCACATTGCACGGATGCCCGCTCCGCTTCCCGCTGCCCCCGAACGCGAGGCGTTGGACCCTGCGCCGCGCGACGCCCGCTATCGCTACGTCGTGCTCGCGATGCTCGTGCTCGCGTACACGTTCAACTTCCTCGATCGGCAGATCCTGGGGATCCTGAAGGAGCCGATCAAGAAGGAGCTCGGGCTCACGGACACCCAGCTCGGCCTGATGGGCGGGCTCGCCTTCGCGATGCTCTACTCCACGCTCGCCGTCCCCATCGCGTGGCTCGCCGATCGCATGAGCCGCACGTGGATCATGACCGCGGCGCTCGCCCTCTGGAGCGCGTTCACGATGGCCTGCGGCCTCGCGAGCGGCTTCTGGTCGCTCTTCCTCGCGCGCGTGGGCGTGGGCTTCGGCGAAGCCGGGGGCGTGGCGCCGGCCTATTCATTGGTGAGCGACTACTTCCCCAAGGCGCAGCGCGCGCGCGCGCTCGCGGCGTACTCATTCGGCATTCCCGTGGGCTCGGCGCTTGGCATTCTGTTCGGCGGGCTGATCGCCGCCTCGATGAACTGGCGCGTGGCGTTCTTCATCGTGGGCGGGGCGGGGGTGCTGCTTGCGCCATTTTTCAAGCTCGTGGTGAAGGACCCGCCGCGTGGTGGATTGGACGGCGCGGTGTCCACCGCACCGGCGCCGTCACTCGCCAGCGTGATGGCCACCGTTTTCCCCAAGCCCACCTTCTGGCTGCTCGCGCTGGGTGCCGCCTGTTCGTCGATCTGCGGCTACGGCGTGGCCTTCTGGCTCCCCAGCTTCTTCATTCGCAGCCTCGGGCTCACGCTCACGCAGACGAGCTGGTACTACGGCGCGATCACGCTCGTCGGCGGCGTGGTTGGCATCTGGCTGGGTGGGGCCTTTGCCGATCGGTTCGCCAGGCGTACGCGGGCCGCGTATGCGCTCACGCCCGCCGTGTGCTTTCTGGTCGCGCTGCCGTTCGCGTATGCGGCGATGAACACGACGTCGCTGGTCTGGGCGTTCGCGTTGTTCCTCGTGCCGACGGGGCTCAATCTCGCCTGGCTCGGCCCGGTCCTCGGTGCGGTCCAGCATCTGGCGCCGGCGTCGATGCGCACGACGGTCAATTCGCTCTTTCTGCTGATCAACAACCTGCTCGGCATTGCCGTGGGGCTCTGGATCTTCGGCTTCCTGAGCGACCGGCTGGCGCCCCAGTACGGGGCCGAGTCGATGCGCTACGCGCTGTACTACGGGGCCGGGTTCTACGTGATGGCGTCGGTGCTGTTGTTCCTGGCATCCCGGCGGCTGAACCGGGACTGGGTTGAGGGGTAGGAGGGTGGAGGGAGGCTTGTAGCCCGGCGGACCGGCGGCTACCTTCCCATTCCGTCGCGGGCGTAATTCAGTTGGTAGAATGCCAGCTTCCCAAGCTGGACGTCGCCGGTTCGAGTCCGGTCGCCCGCTCTTTGCCAGACGCCTCGTCACTTCGGTGGCGGGGCGTTTGTCGTTGCCGGCGGCCACGGCCGCGATCGCTTGACGCGAGGCCCCCTGGTCGGGAGCTTCCCCAAGTAGGTCCGCGAGGGTCAGGCGGCCGACGTCTCTACCACGCGGAGTGTGCTCGATGCGGGCCAATGCGACCTTCGCCGCGGTACTGCTCCTCGTTGGCGCGGCTTCGTGCGCCGACACCACGGCACCGGCCGCCACCCCGCAGGCCGACCTCGAGCGCGCCCTTGCCGCCACGCTGACCACGGGCCCGGTCACGTATGTGCTGAGCAGTGCGGACGGTCAAAGCGCGCCGGTGGTCATCTTCGATCACGTCTGCAGCGGCACCCGCTGGGTCACCACGCTGCAGGATACCATTCGCCTCGGCGCCTCCGGCGAGTTCCGCCGGTCGTTGGCGCTCATCCGCACCGCCAACGGAGCGCCGGAAAGCGTGTCGCCCACGGTGACGATCGGGCGCTGGCAATGGGTGGGCGTGCGCGACGCCGGTTATTCGGTCGCGGTGCCCACGATCATGATCACCTCGGCCACCGAGAATGGGCGGAGCATCGGCGCCTACCGCGTGCGCGTCAGTGACGCCCGCACACTGGTGATGAACTCCGGCATGGGCGGGTCGTGCCCCGGGTCGGCGAACGATGCCCGCAATGCCGACTTTGTGTTCACGCGCGTCGACTAGCCGGCGCTGACGGGGGCCGCGCGACGCGGTCTTTCCGGCCACTCCTTGCGTGATCGCGCTCCGGAGAGGGAATTCCGGGGATGCGCTCTCTCCCTCTCTCGGTGGCGATCGCCGCCATCCTGCTGCCGTGCTCCGCGACGGCCCAGGGGGTCGCTCCGCGCGACTCCGTCATCGCCATCGCCAAACCCACGCGCCCGCTCCCGCCGGAAGCGCAGAGTGCGGGCGTTACCCGCTTCTCGTTCATCGCCTATGGCGACACGCGCGGCCGCCGCGATGGCCAGGCGGAGCAGTACGAGCACAGCCTCGTGGTGGACGAAATGCTCCGCGCGATCACGCGACTCGAGAAGGGGCCCGACCTGGTCCGATTCGTGCTGCAGAGCGGCGACGCCGTGGTGAATGGTCGCGATCCGAAGCAGTGGAACGTGAGCTTCGTCAGCCTGATCAACCGCATCACCACGGCCGGCGGCGTGCCCTACTATCTGGCGCCGGGCAACCATGACGTGACCGCGGCCGGCGATCTCGAGAACCCGGGGCGCAAGGAAGGGCTGGCCAACTATCTGCGCGCGGTGGGTGGGCTGATCCCCGCCGACGGCAATGTGCGGCGCCTCCGCGGTTATCCGACGTACGCCTTCGGCTACGGCAACACCTTCGTCATCGCCTTCGACTCGAACATCGCCGAAGACACGGTGCAGTTCGGCTGGGTGCAGCAACAGCTCGAAGGGCTCGACCGGAAGCGCTATACGAATGTGGTGGTGTTCTCACACCACCCGGCCTTTTCGTCGGGGCCGCACGGCGGATCGATCGTGGAGCGCCCCACAGCTGCGGTGCGCGCCAGGTACATGCCGCTCTTCCGCAAGCACAAGGTGCGGCTGCTGCTTACGGGGCATGAGCATCTGTTCGAACACTGGGTCGAACGCTATCGCGACGCCTCGGGCGCGCCGCAGCGCATGGACCACATCGTCAGCGGCGGCGGTGGGGCCCCGCTGTACACGTATCAGGGTGAGCCCGATACGCGCCAGTATATCCGCGACGCCGGTGCCGACTCGGTGCGTCTCACCCACCTCGTAAAGCCGGGCATGCAGGCGGGGGACAACCCGTACCACTTCCTCATCGTGCACGTGGACGGCACCCGACTCTCGTTCGACGTCGTGGGCGTGGATTGGGGGCGCGACTGGCAGCCGTACCGGTCGGCGCGTGTCGTGCTGAGCGATACGACGACTCGATAGTAACTGCCACGGATGACACGGAAACACGCGGTTCCCTCAGCTCGCGCTGAAGGAGCCGTGCGTTTCCGTGTCATCCGTGGCCAGTTCTCGAGTTGCCCCTCAGGACACCGTCTCCGCCAGCAACGCCGCCAGATTCGCCTTTGCGTCGGCGACCGTGAGTTCACCACGATCGATGCGCGCCAGCAGCGCCTTCTGGGCGAGGTAGTCCTTGTTGATGATACCGGCCTTGCTTTGCAGCATGCGCCAGGCCTTCCGGCGTTCCACGGCGAAGAGCACCATCTGCCGAGTCACCGCGTAGTACTTGAACGCGCCCTTCCGTTCGACCTTGATGTAGCAGCCGAGGTTGGGGATGTAGCTGCGGTGTGATGGGTCGAAGACGCGGCGGTAGGTGACGTCGTCCTGCGTGACGAACATCAGCTGGTCGTGCATCGGCGTCATGCCCGCGATGTCGGCTTCCTTCACCTCGCTGAGGTGCTTGCGGAAACGGCCCTCGGTGAGCGCCCAGTGCGCCACGCCAAAGGTGAACGCTTCGCCGTTGCTGGCGTATTTGGTGTGCCACCAGTCGCGGTCGAGGCTCGGGTTGCCCTTGAGGTCGAACGCTTCCTGCATCGTCTCGCCCTTGCGCGGGTTGAAGACGAACTCCGGCACACCACGCGCATCGCGCACCATGCTCGCCTGATCGGCGCTCATGTTGTCGCCCACGCCGTGCTCCGGCTGGCAGGTGGTGTAGCACTGGAAGAAGGCGGTGCCGCGATACTCCAGGCCGTCGATCATGGCCTTGTACATGCGCGGCGCATTCGCCACCGAGACCTGACCCACGAACGGCGAGCCATGGCCGCTCGTGAACGCCTCGGCCACGTTCTTCTTCTCCGTGAGCTTGCCCTGCGAGGCATGACCGAACTGGTTCATGTCGTAGCCGCCCAGCATGGTGCTCGAATCGGAGTTCTGACCGCCGGTGTTGGAGTACACCTGCGTGTCGAGCATCAGCATCTTCACGTTCGGGCGGTTCTGCAGCACCACCTTGGACACGTTCTGGAAGCCGATGTCGCCCAGCGCGCCGTCGCCGCCCACGACCCACACCTTGGGCAACTCGCGCACTTCCTGATCGGTCATGAGCGTGTCGTCGAGGTGCGTGAGGTGGAAGTACTCCTCCTCACTCATCACGTCGCTGGCCTTGTCGAGCAGGGCATCGGTGAGCCGCTCCGGGGCGACCGAACGCCGCGCGTGGTCCACGATGATGGACTCGGCCATGAGCCAGCTGATCGTGGCGCCGTCCTGGAAGAGCGAGTTCATCCAGGGGTAGGCGTGCGGATTGGCCGGCGGGGTGGAGCCGTACACCGTGTTGCAGCCGGTGCTGGCACCCATCATCATGACCGACATGCCGTTCGCCCGGCGGCCGTCCACCGCCTGCAGCTCGCGGTGGTTGAAGGCGTCCTGGCGCAGTACCGCGGCCAGGCCCCCCAGGATGTGCTCATCGCTCACCGGGCCGTGCTTGGCCTCGTGCGCGGCGATCCGCTTGGCCGTGTCGGCGTCGTTCTCGCCGCCGAGCCCCATGACGATGTGCATGAAAGCCGTGCGGAAGCGGGCGTACTCGTCGGGGCTGCTGGCCTTGAGGGCGTTCAGCCGGGCGACGCCTTCCGTATCGAGCCGCGAGGCCTTGGCGGTGAGGCGCTCGGCCTTCTTGTGGTACATCGGCCGCATGTACGCCTCGGTGATGCTGGCGATGGAGCGGAGCACGCTCTTCTCCCCGCAGCCGGCGCAGGCGCCGTCACCACTGACGAGTGCCTCGTAGTTGCGCCGCACCATGAGGTGATTGCGCAGCGTGGCGTCCTTGGAGCTGGTGATGTCGTCGTCGTTGTAGAGACCGAGGAACTTCTGCGGCGTGTCCGGGAGCAGGCGCGAGAAGACCTGTGCCGTGGTCAGCTCGGCGTTGAGCTCCTCGGTTTCGCGCGTCATGCGGAGCGCGTCGTGGTCGCCGCACACCTGCACGCACTCGCCGCACCCCTTGCACAGGTCGCTTACGAAGATCGAGAACAGGCCGCCCTGACCCGGGTTCTTGGCTTCGACGGTGCGGAAGATGGCCGGCACATTGCTGTAGGCCAGCGGCAGCTTGTCGATGATGCCGCAGAACTCCTCGCGCGAGGCGTCGGCGATGCCGGTGATGGCGGCGGCTTCTTCGCGCACGATGGTCTTGAAGGGGACCGAGGCCTTGGCCTTTACGGCGTCCATCATGCGGGTTCGGGCGCGCTGTTCGAGCGCCGGCAACTCGGTGAGCAGCGTTTGGCGATCCCCGCCGTCCCGCACGTAGTTCACCACGGCCGTGCGGAGCACGGTGCCCACTTCCTGCGCCGTATTGGGAAGCGCGGTGTCGGGGCAGACCGAGATGCACTCCATGCACTGCGTGCAGTTCTCGGGCACGTACACCGGGGTTTCACGGCGCGCCACATACTTGGACTGCGTGGCGCCGGTGCCGGCGGCCATGATACCCACCGAGGCGAGCGCACTGGCCGGCTGATGGTAGCCCAGCCCCGAGCGGAACTCGCTGTCGAACTTGCCCATCGTTTTGAGGGGCGCGCGCGAGAGCTGTGCGGTGGGGAAGGAGATGCCTCCGCCACCACACGAGCCGCAGCCGGCCGTGGGCGGGAAGTAGTGCTCACCCAGCGGCGCCAGCAGCGGGTTGCGCATGCTCGAGCGATCGGGATCGCCCATGTCGCCGCGCGTGATCTCCACCACGCGCGAGAACCCTTCGTCCATGACGGTCATGTTCGATTCCACGACCGCATCGCCGAAGCGCGCAAACTTCTTCACGTACTGCTTGTAGATGATCTTGCGGAACTCTTCGGGGGAGATGTGATACGTGTCGAGGAACGGCGAGACCTTGAAGAACGCCCCGAGGAACGCGTTCCCCTGCATGCGCAGCTGGAGTTCGGTCTGGTTCGTGGCCTTCCGGGCGATATCGAAGCCTGGGAGGATGTAGACCTTGATGTCCTGCTCGATGATGAACTCGCGGTGCGCCGCCGGAATGCGCTGCCAGGCGCTCGTCGGGCTTTCGCTCGATTCCCACACCAGCACCCCGCCGCGCTTGAGCCCTTCCAGCGGGTTGGTGTGCGTGAACGCCTTGGGGTCGCAGCAGAGCACCACGTCCACGTGGTTCAGTTCGCAGTTCACCTTGATCTGCGACGGCGCCACGGTGAGGTAGTAGTTCGTGGGCGCGCCCTTCTTCTCCGACCCGTACTTGGGGTTGGCCATCACGAAGAGCTTGTCTTCGAGAATGCCTTCGTCGTCGTAGCTCGGGTTCTGCTCGGCGAGGTACTGGCCCAGGTCGCCGATGATGGCACCCAGGTTCTTGCCGGTCGTGATCATCCCCCAGCCGCCAATCGAGTGGAAGCGCACGGCAATCGCGCCTTCCGGCAACAGGCTTGGGGTGTCCTTGCTGATGACGGCGTACGGGTGCTGCACGCCGAGCACGAAGTACGTCTCGCCATCGTCGGCGGTGCGGCCGTCGGTGCGCGCCGAGACGCCGGTGGCGAACTCGTAGGCGCCGATGATGTGCTCGGGGCGGAAGTCGCGCGAGCCGATGCCATACGCACCGCGGAAGAGCCGGGGCGTTTCGTCGGGGGTCAGCGCCGGGTGCGGGCCGCCGAACTTGGTGATCTCGTTGGCCTTGCCGAGTGCCACGCGGATGTCGCGGGCGAGCGGGTTGTCACCGGCAAAGCTTTCGTCGGTGCGCTCGAGGATGATCACCCGCTTCTTGCCGCGGAGTGCGTTGATGACCGCGTCTTCGGGGAAGGGGCGGATGACGTTGATGTGGATCGAGCCCACCTTCGCGTTGCGCTGGTCGCGCAGGTAATCGCAGGCGGCTTCGATGTTCTCAGCGGCGCAGCCGAGCGAGATGAAGACCGTGTCGGCGTCGTCGGTCTTGTACTGCGAGATGAGCCCGTACTCGCGGCCGGTGAGGTCGGCGAACTCCTTGTACGACGCCTCCAGCATGGGAAGCACGTGTTCGCTGAAGTTGTTGCGCCGCGCCACCACGCCGTTCATGTGGTGCTCCTGGTTCTGCACGGGGCCCAGCAGCGCGGGGTTCTTGAGGTCCATCATCTGCGGCACGCGGCGGCGCGTGGGCCCGAAGAGCTCGCGCTGCGCCGGCGTGGGGCAGGGGATGATGTCATCGGCGGCGCCGAGATACTCGCGCAGGAACTCGGCCTCCGGCGCCAGGTACATGCGCTCACTGTGCGTCGTGAGCATGCCGTCCTGAATGTTCATCCCCGGATTGAGCGCGAGCTCGCACGTCTTGCGCAGGATGATGGCCTGGTCGGCCGCCTGCTGCGCGTCGCGTGCCATGAGCATGATCCAGCCCACATCGAGTGCGGCGTAGAGGTCATCATGGCCGCAGTGCACGTTGAGCGCATGCTTGGTCAGCGCGCGGGCGCCGACCTGCAGCACCATCGTGGAGAGCTTGCCCGGCGCGTGGTAGTACTGCTCCATCGCGTAGACGATGCCCTGCCCGGAGGTGAAGTTCACCGTGCGTCGGCCGGTCACGGCGAAGGCGGTGGCGCCACCCTGCGCCGCATGCTCGCCTTCCGTTTCGGCGGCGACCTTCTGCTGCCCCCAGACATTCAGTTCGCCGGTGGCGAACGACTGCTGGTAGATCTCGCCGCCTTCGGTGCTCGGCGTGATGGGATAGAAGACGCCACCCTCGGTAATGCGCGTCTCGACGTACTGCGTGACCAGTTGATTGCCGCTGCAGGTCACGTGGAAGCCGGGATACTTGTGCTTGCCGTGGTGCGAGACGTGCGGAGGCGTAACGGCGGCCGTGGCGTCAGACATGGCTGGTGGGGCGCGGGTGCGAGTCGTACAGGGGAGTGGACGGCCTGGGCCGTCTCCGAAACAGTGTGGTGTGGACCAGCATCCCGCCATCGGGATTCTCCCCATCGCCGGGCCATGGCGAGGGCCCCTTTCCAGCGGCCCGCCCGCCATGCAGCGTTCCGAGATGCTTCCCCTCCTCGTTCGGGGCCGTCGGGTCGGGCCCCTGCTTGCGTTGCTGTCGGCGTGCCTGGGGCGCCCGCTGGCGGCACAGACCCTGGCCGAGCGGTTCGAGATTCTGCGGCGGCATGGCTCGGTGAGCGACCTGCAGCAGCTGTCGCGCGATCTCGAGACGGGTTTTCGCCTGACGCTGCCGACCGTGCATCAGGAGGTGCTCAACGCGCTCCCCTGCCGGCTGACGGTGGTGGTGCAGCGCCCCGTAAACGGTTCCATGCTACCCACGCGGATCATGGGAGACGCCGGGGATCTCGCCGACCGCATTGAACCGGTGGTGAATGACACGACCGGCGTCACGGGGCTTCGGGTGCTCACCCGCGACGCGATGCCGGTGCTGCAGGGGATGCGCCCGGGCGTGCCGCGCGAGGAGCTCACGGCGCTGACCTTCTGGGTGGGCCGTTCGCCCGCCGCCACCGAACTGGCCGCGCGACGCACGCTGCTCGCGCGCTACATCGAACGCTGCCAACGGTACTTCTGATGCGATCTGCGCTGCGACGGCTCTCGGGCTTCACCACCGCGGGGATGGCGGCGGCTTCCTTGTGGGCCTGCGCCGCGGGGGCGCAACGCGACCGCGCCGCCGTCACGCCCATCCAGGCGCCGGCCACCCCGCTGCCGACCGAGGCGGCCAGTGCCTCGGCGACCCGCTTCTCGTTCATTGCCTACGGCGATACGCGCGGGCGGCGCGATGGCGTGGCGACCCAGGAAGAGCACGAATTCGTGGTCGACGGCATGCTCGCAGCGATCGAGCGACTCAAGGGCGGCCCCGATCCCGTGCGCTTCGTGCTGCAGAGTGGCGACGCGGTCGTGAACGGGCGCGACCCGCGGCAGTGGAATGTGAGCTTCGTGGGGCTGATCAATCGCCTCACCCAGCAAGGCGGCGTGCCGTACTTCCTGGCGCCCGGCAATCATGACGTGACCGCCGCCGAGGCGCTGAGCGATCCCGGGCGCCGCGAGGGGCTCACGAACTATCTTGCCGCCGTGGCGCCGCTCATTCCGGCGAACGGGTCGATGCGCCGACTGGATGGCTATCCGACCTACGCCTTTGGCTATGGCAACACGTTCGTGCTGGCGTTCGACTCGAACATCGCTGACGACAGCAAGCAGTACGCGTGGGTGAAGGCGCAGCTCGAGGGACTCGATCGTACGCGCTATGTGCACGTGGTGGTGATGTTCCACCATCCGGTGCTCAGCTCCGGTCCGCATGGTGGCGCGACCGTGGAACCGCCGGCCGATGCCGTGCGGCGGCGCTACATGCCGCTCTTTCGCCAGCATCACGTGCGGCTGCTCGTGACGGGACACGAGCACTTGTTCGAACATTGGGTCGAGCGCTGGACCGACGCGCAGGGCGCGTGGCGGCTCGACGAAATTGTCAGCGGGGGCGGTGGCGCGCCGCTCTACGCCTTCGAGGGGAACCCGGACCAGCGGGCATACCTGCGCGCGTCGAAAGGCGACGGCGTGCGGCTGACCCAGCTGGTGCGACCGGGACCTCGAGCGGGCGATTCACCGTACCACTTCTGCATTGTGCATGTGGATGGGAGCGCGATGTGGATGGAGGTGGTGGCGATTGGGGCGTCGTGGCAGCCGTACTCGGCGGGACGCGTAGTACTGACGGACTCGATTCGCTGAACGCACCACGGAAGCCTGTACGGCGGAAGCTGGACGGCGGGAGCTGGACTTCGGGGACGGCGGTTAGGGGGCGCCGTCGGCTTGTTCGCGGTAGTCCTTGCTCTCCGTGTTCGGGCGGGCGGCGTTCGGCGTGTTGCGGGTGGTGAAGGGGGTGCCGGTGGCGTCGGCGCTGGACTGGGTGTGGCGAGACGTGGTCTGGAATCGATCGAAAGCCATGTACATCGGAGTCTCCTTCCGGGCCCGGCCCGGAAACGAAGAAGGCCCCTCCGTGGGAGGGGCCTGGGCTGTCGTTCGATCAGTCCGCCGCTCCCGGTTGGTGTCGGGAGGGGCGGGGAGTCGCGCTACATCGCCGCGACGCTCTGGCCCTGCTCCCGAGTCGTAAGTACGACAAGTACCGCCGTAACAAGAAGCGTTACGACGACGGGAATAAGGCTGATAAGTCGGGCCGGGGCCCAGAGCGTGGCGGTCATGATTCTCAGGTTCGGTCTGAAGTGACGAAAAGTCAAGCGGTCAGGTCACACCGGTCACTTCTTGAGGACGATCTCGATGGCGCCATTCGCCGCGTCGGCGCCGTACTTGACCACCGCAGTCGGACCCTTGAGCACTGAGACACTTTCGATGGCGTTGGGCGACAGCTTGTCCAGGTCGGCCTTCGTGGACTTCTTGCCGTCGATGAAGAACAGCGGTTCGCCGCGCGTGGAATCCGATCGAATGACCATGCCGCTCACCGGGCGCCCCTCGAGCGGTTGACCACGCACCACGACTATCGGCGCATCCTTGCCGATCACGTTGGCGAGCGCCACCTCCTTCACCGTGCCCGACGTCGGCACCCCCTTGGTCACGATGCGAATCTCGTTGGCCTTGTTCCCGGTCTTGTGCACCTCAATCGTCGCGATGGAATCGGCCAGCACACCGCGGGCGATGCGCGCCTCGACGATCTTGCCATTCAGCAGGTAGCGCGTGGTGGCGCTGTCGATCTTCACCACTTCACCGATCCGCGATTCGGCCTTCGCGACATCCATGCCCTGCAACTCCGTGGCCGTGGGGAGCTCCGCGCCGCAGGCGGCGAGCACCGCCGCCGAGCCGATGAGGAGGGCCGACGCACGACGCGCGGCGAGAAAACGAGTGGGGCGAGCAGTCATCGTCCGAAGTCTCCGTTCGAGGTGGGATGCGCGGTAGGAAAACGCGGGGGCGCCCAGCGGGATCGCTGGGGACGGTGCGGCGGCGGACATCTCGATGAGGAGCTGTCCGTACTGACGGGTGTCGGTGCCACGCGCGAGCACGCGGGCATCACAATCGAGTTCGATGGCCAGCCGGAGGCGAGCCAGCGCAAACCAGGCGGCCGGATTCCACGGCATCAGCGCCACGCACACACAGCCCGCGAGCAAGAGTTGCGGATCGTGCGCCGCGATATGCGCCGACTCATGAGCCACGACGAGCCGCTGCTCGGTCTCGGTGCGGGCCAGCAACCAGGCGGGCACCACGATGGCCGGCGCCGCCGCACCGATCACGGCGGGACCGGTGTCGGCACTGACATGCACCACCGCACCGGCCATCTCTCGCGGAACGGCGCGGCGCAGCAGCGCGCGCTGTCGCCGATAGCTGCCCAGCAGAATCACGGTGATGAGCGCCGTCGCTCCCGGCCAGATGAACAGCACCCCCAACCGCGTGGCTGGCGGCAGCTGCTGCGCGACGAACGACGCGGACGCGATCACCTGGTCGATGGCTCGGCTCGGCGCGTGGCGCAGCGACGCCAGCATCTGTTCGAGGGGCGAGGGCGGCGCACTCTCGACCGCGGTGAGACGCAGCGCGCTGGGCGTGGGCCCCTCGATTCGTTCGATGGCCGCCGCGCGCCGCAGGGGCTGCGTGAACGTGACGCCGATCATGGCCAGCATGGCGGCCGCCCAGATCATGCGGACCGGCATCGCCCGCACGGCGAGTCGCTGCGCCGCCATCGCCGCCGCCGCGATCAGGGCGGACATGACCACCGCGACGGCGATCCAGCTGAGCAGGAAGGCGGCGGTCATGCGTCGTCTCCCAACCGCTCGGCGAGCAGCGCGCGCATCCGCTCGAGTTCATCGCGGCTCAGCTTCTTGTCGCTCACGAGCTGCGCGAACATGCGCTCGGCGGAGCCCTGAAAGATCGCGTCCTTGATCCGGCCGATCGCACTCTTGCCGGCCTTGTCGGCGGCAACGGTCGGGAAGTAGCGGTAGGCCCGTCCCTCGGGCTCATGGCGCACGTAGCCCTTGTCTTCGAGGGTCTGAAGCGCCGAGAGGACGGAGGTATAGGCGAGATCTTCGTCGAGGTGCTCGCGGACCTCCGCCACGCTGGCGGAGCCCAGCTTCCAGAGCACCGACATGACGGCGAGTTCGCGCGGGGGGAAGTGGTAGTCGGTCACCAGGGAAAGGGTGGGGGTGGGGCATTGACTACGGAATCTTCCGTAGAATAGGGGCGCCTTCGGGATCTGTCAACTGGTTTTTCCGTAGATGTACCCGTTGCCGTTGGCGCATTGGGGATTACTTTCATCCCGTATTGGTAGGGGAGTAGCCACCGCTGCGGCTCAGCTGCGCGGGTTTGCGATCGTCAGAACGGATGCCTTCGGGTGTCCCGGTCGCAGACACTGTCGGCAACGACAGGCGGCGAGACCACCGCACTCACGTGCCGTGGTTTCCCCGATCGACCGCCCGGTCCCCGGTGATCCACGGCCATGCCGAGAGAGTCACCGATGATCCTGTTGCCGGAGTGGTTGGAATCGGCGGCGCCGCATGCGCGCGGCCCACGCCGTCGCCCGCGTCCCCCGTTCACGTTGGCCCTCGACGACACGAGCGTCGATACCCCATTTGGCGAGTTGCTGCCGAACGAGCAACTGGCGGTGCGCGATCTTCTGCACGCCGGCGAAACCGTGCGCGGGGTTGTGCGCGGGGCCGACGCCGATGAGGTGTATGTCTGGCTCGTGACGCCCCGTCGGGTGTTGCAGCTGCTGCACGGCCGGTGTCAGGTGGCGCTGTACCGCGTCCTCGCGATCACCGATGTGCGCGCGGCCCACGTGCGCACCGACGGCACCTGGGCGCAGCTCGAGCTGACGACCCGTCGACGCGCGTATGCGTTGCACCACGTGCCGTTGCCGGCGGCGCTCGCCTTCGTGCAGCAGCTGGGACTGGAAGCGGTGCTGACGATGCAGGGGGCCGCTTCGCACCCCGCGGAGTCGTGATGCGGCGGGCGCTCCTCGCCCTCTCCGTCGCGCTCACCCTGCACGGGGGCGCTCGGGCCCAGGCACAGCAAACGATCATCAACGCCCCGTCGACTGACCAGACCGAGCGCGGACGCTGGTTTGCCCTGCACGAAAGTCAGGCGCGGAACTGGGGTGGGGAACGCTTCTGGCAGACAACGCACTTTCTGACCTACGGCGTGACCGCGAAGGTCGAAGCGGCGGTGACGGCGTACAATCTCGGGACGCCGCTCAAGCGCTTCTCGGCCGTGGGGCTCGGCTGGAAGACCGCGCAGCCCGTGCCCGGCGTCGGCACGCATCTCGAGGCCTGGGAGCCGCGCATCGGCGCCGGCCAGATGGTGGTGCTGCCCCTTCGCGGGGAACGCGTGGGCCTCTGGAGCTACGCGCATGGCAGTGTGCGGGTGCCCAGCGCACGCACCCGCGTCACCGCCGGCATCAGCAATGGACCGCCGGCGCTCTTCGGCAAGGCGACGGCGCACTTCGTAGGCAGTGTGGAGCAGCCGCTCGCGCCGCTACCCGGAGCGGCTGGACACCGGCTGCATCACGTGACGCTGTTGGCGGAGTGGTGGAGCGGGCGTCACGAGTTCGCGGACCTGGTGACGGGGCTGAGCCATCATCGGCACGGCACGGTGCTCATCGCGGGCTACAAGTTCGGCAACTTGCCGGGCACCCGCGGCGACGGTCTGGTGATCGAGATCGGACGCACCTTCTAGCGCGCGTCCGGCTCGCAGCGCTCGATCGCCCCGGCGGCATTGGCGCGATACCGCTGGCCATGACTGCCGGCGACCCCGCGACGGCGCCAGCCATCGGGGAAGGGAACGGGGAGCGCGAGCAGCTCCTCGTCGGCGGTGCGGACCATCGCAAAGTCGAGCGGCGCCCGCCCCGACACGGTCGCCCGCGCACGCCAGCCGCCGTTCCAGCCACGATGGAACACCACGTCAACCGTCACCTCGGGGAGGCGCTCGGTGAAGGCGGCGGTGATCAGCGTGCGGATCACCGCCTGCAGCCCGGCGAGCTCGGTGACTTCGGTGACGTTGACGACGCTCACACCAGACAGGTGGCGACGGCGTCGCGCAGCGACTGGATGCCGTCGCGCCCCTTGGGAATGAACTCATGCGCGAAGACGCCATCGTACGGCATCGCCGCAATCGCTTCGGCAATGCCGCGATAGTTGAGCTCCTGGCCCCCGTCGATCTCGTTGCGCCCCGGCACGCCCGCCGTGTGGAAGTGCGCGATCCACGGCAGGTTCGCCTTGATCGTCGCGATGACATCCCCTTCCATGACCTGCATGTGGTAGATGTCGTAGAGCAGGCGGAAACTCGGGCTGTTCACCCCTTTCGCCACCTCCACGGCCCACGCGGTGTGATCGGCGTGATAGTCCTTGTGATCGACCTTGCTGTTCAGCATCTCCATACAGAGCACCACGCCGTACTTCTCGGCGGTCGGCATGAGCCGCTTGATGCCGGTAATGCAATTGGCGATGCCTTCGCCATCGCTCATCCCACCCTTGTTGCCGCTGAAGATCACGATCTTCTTCACGCCCGCCGCGGCGGCCTTGGGGATGTACGCCTCCCCATCGGCCACGAGCTTGTCATGCTGGTTGAGCCGATTGAAGCCCACCGGAATGGTGCCCCAACTGTTGCCCATGGTGCACAGCAGACCGTACTGCTTTGGGACCTCCCATTCTTCAGGGCCCAGCAGGTCCACGCCCACGAGGCCCATGCTCTTGGCCGCGGCGCACAGGTCGTGGATCTTGGTGCTGCTGTAGCACCAGCGCGCCACGCTCTGGCGCAGCCGGCCACGCGGGAGCGGCGCCATCGCGTCGGCGGCTGCCGCCAGCGGGGTGAGCGCCGTGGCCGCCACGGTGGCGGCCGCCGCCGCGCCCACCGACGACAGGGCATTGCGTCGCGTGATCATCAGAGGCTCCGCCGCTTGAGTTCGGCCACCGCGTGCGCGGCCGCGCGCGCGGTGAGGGCCATGTAGGTGATCGACGGGTTCTGGCAGGCAGTCGATGCCATGGCCGACCCGTCGGTGATGAACAGATTGGGCACATCCCAGCTCTGGTTCCAGCCGTTGAGGACGCCCTCCTTCGCCGTCTTCGCCATGCGGGCGCCGCCCATCTCATGAATGCAATGTCCCGGCGGATGCATTGTGCGGCTCGGCCGGACATCGGTGCACCCCGCCGCTTCCATGAGCTCCACACCGCTCGCGATGATGTCCTTGTTCATCGCGATCTCATTCTCGCGCCACGTCACGTTGATGCGCGCCGCCGGCACGCCCCACTTGTCCTTCACCGTGGGATCGAGGGTGATGGTGTTGTCTTCGTAGGGGAGCGTCTCGCCCCAACCGCCCACACTGAGCCCCCACGGCCCAAGGTCGTCGATGAGGCTCTGCTTGAACGCCGCGCCATAGCCGCGCATCCCGCTCCCGCGACCCCAGCCGCCGCGGCTCGAGCCGCCCTGCATGCCGTAGCCCCGCACGAAATCCTTAGACGCACTCGTCACGTTGCGGAAGCGCGCCACGTAGATGCCATTCGGGCGACGCCCTTCGGTGCGCTTGTCGAGAAAGCCGGGGAAGGTGCCACCGGCGCCCGAGCCGTAGTGATGGTCCATGACGTACTTGCCCAGCGTGCCGCTCGAGTTGGCAAAGCCGTCGGGGAAACGCGTGCTCTTGGAATTGAGGAGCAGGCGCACACTCTCGATGGCCGACGCGCACAGGAACACCACCTTGGCTTCGAAGATGTGCTCCTGCATCGTCACCGCATCGATGACCCGTACCCCGCGGGCGCGACCGCGCTTGGCGTCGAAGAGCACTTCCGTCACCACGCTGTGCGGGCGCAGCGTGAGCCGACCCGTCTTCTTGGCCGCGGGGAGCGTGCTGCCGATGGAGTTGAAGTACGAATGCGTGACGCAGCCGCGTTCACAGGGGCCGCAGTAGTGGCAGGCGGCGCGGCCATTGTGATTCTGCGTGAGCACCGCCGCGCGTCCGATCGTGAGCACGCGCTCGCCACCGAACTTCTTGAGAATATTTTCCCGCGCGGCGCGCTCCACGACCGTCATCTGCATGGCGGGCAGGAACTCGCCGTCGGGAAGCTGCGACAGCCCTTCCTTGGCGCCCGTGATGCCGATGAAGCGTTCGACGTGCGAATACCACGGCGCGATGTCCTTGTAGCGGATGGGCCAGTCGGTGCCGTGCCCGTCCTTCGCGTTCGCCTCGAAGTCGAGATCGCTCCAGCGATAGACCTGGCGCCCCCACATGATGGAGCGTCCGCCGACCTGCCGGCCACGGAACCACTTGAAGGGGGCGTTATCGGGCGTCGTGTACGGATTCTCGAAATCGTTCACGAAGAACTTGTGGCCGGCTTCGTCGCAGGCGTAGCACTGCCCCTGGATGGGCTGCGTCTTGGCGATCGTGTTGCGATCACCCCAGCCGCGGTACTTGAGCTCGTACGACTGCACATGCTCGGTGAAGTCCTTGCCCCCGAAGTCGATCGGGCCACCGGCCTCGAGGACGACCGTTTCGAGGCCGCGCTCGGTGAGCTCCTTGGCTGCCCAGCCGCCGCTGATGCCGGACCCCACCACGATCGCGTCGAAGACGCGCCGTTCGCGCGGCTGCCGGGTGCCGAGGGAGAGGAGGGTGGAGGTGAGGTCACTCATCGCGGCCAGCTCCCTTGGTCGGCATGTCGGCGGCGCCGTTGAAGCGCCCGGGCATGATCTGTGTCTTGAGCACGTCCTTCTGCACGCGCTCGCTGGTGAAGTAGCCGTGAATGACGAGCCCCTTGAGCCGGCTGTAGCCGCGCGCCGCCGGTGTCGTGCGATCGGTCGGCGCGTCCAGCGCGTCCATGACCTGCGCCAGCGGCGCTCCGGCGAGACCGGCCAACGGTTGCTGCGTGAGCTGTCGGCTCAGCGCGTCCATGGCGTCGAGCCCCGTCGTCAGTGCGGTGCGCTCGGCGTCCGTGTAGTAGTCCTGCGCGATGACCTCGATCCAGCCGAGGACATTCACATCATTCGCGCCCGGGGAGTCGGTGCGCGGAATGATGGCGTCGGCGACGGTGCGAATGATCGCGCGATGGGCCTCGCTGAGGGGCGCCACCGGGAGGTCGGGGGATGCCGGAGCGGCAAGGGTCGCCCACGCGCGGGCGGCCTGCGCCTCGGCTTCGTGGGGGACAAGCGAGAGGGCCGCCGCCGCAGCAGCAGCCCTCAGAAAGTCACGACGTTCCATCGCGGCCGGGGCAGGGGAGACGCCCCGGCACGACGTCGGCCGGGGCTACTGCACTTGGATGTACAGCGGCGTCGGCCAGAGCCGCAAGATCGCCTCGCGGCTCGTGGGCGGATTGTCGTTCTTCAGCTTCGAGAACTGTTTCCAGCCGGTGAACTGCACCGGCTCCTTCTTGATGTAGCTGTAGTAGGAATCGCGCTTGAGCCACGGGGCGCCAAACCCGTCCATGTCCATGACGATCTGGACGCGCGGATCCAGCTTGATGTTGTCGTAGTTGGTGACGCCCTTTCGCGTAAAGCGATGTACGATCAGTACTTTGGGCGGCAGCTTGTACTTGTCCACGAGCTCCTGCAGGAAGCGCGACGCGTAGTTGATGTCCGCCGCGTCGTAGGTGCCGATCTTCTTGCCCGGCTTGTTGCCATCCTTCATGGAGAACTCGGGGTCGATCCCGAGGTGCACGTCGGGGCGCTTCAGGAAGCGCTCGAGCCATGGGAGCTCCTGCTGCAGCGTGCTGTGGCCGACCTGCACGTCCACAAAGAGGAGCGCTTTCCGCTTCTGCGCCCAGCCGTAGACCTTCTCGATCAGCGCGCTGTCCATGCGCAGGCGGTACTTTCCGTCGCGGCCCGGGTCACCCTGCGCGACCACCGAGATAAGGTGCAGCGCCGGCTGGACGGGGTGGCTTGGATCGGCCCGGTTCCACGCGGCGACCTCCGCATCGAGCTTTTGGAGCATCTCGTCCGGTTCGAACTCGCCCAGAATGCCCATGCGCTTGGAGAGCGGGTTGCCATAGAAGGCGACGATCCGCTTCGCCGGCAGTAGCGAGCCCGGCAGTGGCGCCGGCATCTTGGGGGGCCAGAGCGAGTCGAGGTCGCTCCCCTGATCACGGAAGGAAAGGTGCCGATCCCCTGACGAGGGGCCCAGGCTGCCGCCCGTCGCCTTCCGCGGCGCCGTCGAATCCTGCTTGGCGGTGGCCTTCTTCTTCGTCGGCGCCTTCCTGACGGCCGCTTTCTTCACCGCCTTCTTCTTCGCGGCGGTGGGGGCCGGCTTGACCGAATCCGACGACTGCGCCAGCACCGGCGTGGCGGCGAGGGCAACAACAGCGGCGAGCGCGAACGCCCGCGGCAGAATGGAAACGCGCATGGATGGACTGGACGTGTCGACGCAAGGCCGGTCGTCGCCGCGAAGCCGCGGCGGACCGGATGTGCGAGGAGGTTAACCGGGGTGACTCGTGAGGTGTAGGGCGCGTGCCGCCGGGGCCGGTCGTGCGTCACGTTCCGGCGTGGGACGCGTGCCGGGGGATCGCCGCTGGCAGCCAATCTATTGGCACGCTACTCTGGCCTCATGCATATCCAATTCGACGGACAGGTCGCCGTGGTCACCGGCGGCGCGAACGGAATCGGGCTCGCCACGGCGCGGCGACTGGGGCAGAGTGGCGCGCGCGTGGCCATCTGGGATCGCGTCGCCGAGGCCGGCGCGGCGGCTCAGGCAGCGCTGACCGCGGAGGGGCTGACGGTGGCCTTCGTCCAAACCGATGTGACCGACCGCGCGAGTGTGGACGCCGCGGTCGCGGCCACGATTGCCACCTTCGGTGGGATCGACATCCTGATCAACAACGCCGGTATTACGCGCGATGCGCAGCTGGTCAAGGTGAAGGACGGCGCGGTCACCGGCGGCATGAGTGAGGCCGACTTCGATGCGGTGATCGCGGTGAACCTCAAGGGCGTGTTCACCTGCACTCAGGCGGTCGTGCCGCATCTGCTCGCGAAGGGGCGCGGGCGCATCATCAATGCGTCGAGTGTCGTGGCGATGAACGGCAACTTCGGGCAGACGAATTACGTCGCGACCAAGGCCGGCGTGATCGGCATGACGCAGGTGTGGGCGCGCGAGCTGGGCAAGCGGGGCATCACCGTGAACGCGATCGCGCCCGGCTTCATCGCCACCGAGATGACGGCGAAGATGCCGGCGCCGGTTCTTGAGGGGATGGCCGGGCACACGCCGCTCGGGCGACTGGGATCGCCCGAGGATGTGGCGAACGCGTATTGCTTCCTCGCGTCGGCGCAGGCGGCGTTCATCAACGGCGCCACCCTCACGGTGGATGGCGGACTCGTCATCGGCACCTGACGGCCGCGTTGAGCGCCGCGCGGCCGCCTACTTCTTGCGCGGCGTGCTGGGCGACGTGACGAGATCGCTGATCTGCTTGAGATCGTCGAGCGAGGGGAGGGAGCTGAAGGCCCCCTCGCTCTTGGGCGCGGCGTACGCCATGCGCTGCTGAATGATGGCGGCGCGGCGCGAGGCGATGCTGCCGCGCGGGGACCAGCGCCGCGGGGCCGGCAAAATGGCCGCGAGGCGCGCGGCTTCGTCGCGCGAGAGGGCGAAGGCGCTCTTCTTGAAGTGATAGCGCGCCGCCGACTCGGCGCCGAACTGGTTCGGCCCCCACTCGGCGAGATTGAGGTAGAGATCGAGAATCCGCTCCTTGGAGAGCAGGATCTCGAGCCACACCGCGAGATACGCCTCGAGGCCTTTGCGCACGAAGGAGCGGCCGTTCCAGAGGAACAGGTTCTTGGCCACCTGCTGCGTCAGCGTGCTTGCCCCGCGCAGCTTGCCGCCGCGCTTTCGCCGCTCGAGCGCGTTCTGCATCTCCACGAAGTCGATGCCGTGGTGCAGGTAGAAGCGGTCGTCTTCTGAGGCGAGGACCGCGCGCCGCAGATTCGGCGACAGGCCGGCCCGGGAGACGGTCTCATGATCGGGCCAGATGGGGCGATCGCCGTTGACCAGGCGCTGGCCGACGCGCTGCAACAGCACCGACGTCACCGGCGGCTGCACGACGGCGACGACCAGAATGCACGGCACCGGCAGCAGCGCGAGCAGCAGGCCGCCGACCAGGATGCGCTTCCACCGCGCCTTGGGCCACCAGCGGCGCCAACACGATTTCTTGGCCATGCCGATCAGGGCTCGCGCAGGTGAGGCGGCGTATCGGGCGGTTGCCGCCGCCAGCGCCGATGCTGCCAGAAGTACTGGGCCGGGAAGCGTCGCACCATGTCCTCGAGCATCTGCGTGAACCGCAGGACGATGGCATCCACATCCGCTTCGCGATCACCGGTGGGTTCCACCTCCACCGGTTCCACGATCACCGCGTAGCGCCCGCTCGGGAGGCGCGGAATCGCAATGAACACCACCGGCGCGCCGAAGCGCAGCGCAAAGACCGCTGGTCCGCGCGGGGTTTTGGCCGGCCGGCCGAAGAAGGGCACAAACGTACTGGCCAGTCCCAGTGCGTCATGATCGCTCACGAAGGCGACCATGTGATTGTCGCGCAGCGCGCGCGGCGTGCGCTTGACGGCGTCCTTGTCGTGAATCACGGACATGCCGATCTCTTCACGCGTCCGCGTCACGTACGCTTCGAAGATCGGGTTGGCCATGCCCCGCGCGACGACATCGGTGGGGACCCCGCGGGCGGCGAAGTAGGCACCGCCGTACTCCCAGTTCCCCAGATGTCCGGTCACGGCAATGAGCCCCTTGCCCTGGGCGAGACCGCGCTCGATGTGCTCCCATCCTTCCACCCGCTCGGTGCGCGCGAGGATCTCGTCCCGCGAGGTGCCGGGCATGATGGCCGTCTCGATCGAGGTGCGCCCGAGACTGTCGTAGGACGCGGCGGCAAGCGCCAGGACCTCGGCCGGTGTCCGATCGGGGAAGGCGGCGGCGATCTGCCGTTCGACCACGCCGGCCCGAATTCCCAGCGGCTTGTAGGCTAAGCGGGCTATGCGGCCACCAATCGCGCTGGCGGTGCGCCACCCGAGCAGGCGCAGGCCGAAGACGGCGGCCCGGGTCCCCCAGTATTCGAGGCGATGCGAGAGCGTGGGCGTGCGCGCTGGGGCCGGTTCGGACATAGCCGGAGAATGTAACCACCCGCCATATTCCACGTGATGACCACTCCCCCACCGGCCGTGCCCGATTCGCAGGCATCGCAGCGGCTGGCCCAGATCGGCCTTCTCGTCAACGCGCTGCTCGCGATCGTCAAATTGGTCGCCGGGCTCGTGGGGAACGCGTACGCGCTGGTGGCCGACGCCATCGAGAGCGGGATGGACATGATCGGCTCCGTCGTGGTCTGGGGCGGGCTGCGGATCGCGAGCCGCGACCCCGATGAGCAGTATCCGTTCGGGTACGGACGCGCGGAGGCGGTGGCGGGGGCCATCGTAGCGTCGCTCATGCTGGGCGCCGCGGCCGGCATCGCGATCGAGGCGGTGCGGGAGATCCGCACGCCCCACCACGCACCGGCGCCCTGGACGCTCGCGATTCTGGTGGTCGTGATTGTCGTGAAGGAGGTGTTGGCCAAGCGTGTGCTGGCCGTGAGCGAAGCCACCGGGAGTGTCGTGGTGGCCGCGGACGCCTGGCATCATCGCAGCGACGCCATCACCTCGGGGGCGGCGTTCATCGGCATCGGCATCGCGATCATCGGTGGTCCGGGGTGGGAACCCGCCGATGACTGGGCGGCGCTCGTGGCCGCGGCGGTGATCGCCATCAACGGCCTCCTCATCCTGCGGACGGCGGTCGCGGATCTGATGGACCGTGCCCCCGCGCCGACGGTGATTCAATCGGTGTCGGAGGCGGCGTTGGCCACGAGCGGCGTGCGGGCGATCGAAAAGCTCAAGGTGCGCAAAACCGGCACCGCTTTTTACGTGGATATTCACGTACAGGCGGATCCGGCGATGTCGTTGCACGAGGCCCACATTCTGTCGGGGCGCGTAAAAGGCGCCATCCGGCAGCGGGTGCCGGCGGCCGCCGGCGTGTTGATTCACATGGAGCCCTACGAACCGGTAGCCCCGACATGAACGCGTCTCCGACATTCCTGGTGCTCGACCGCGCGGAATGCGAGGCCCTGCTGGCCTCGCAGCACGTCGGCCGTCTGGCGTACAGCTTTCGTGATCGCGTGGATATCGAGCCGGTGCACTACGTGTTCTACGCCGGCAACATCTATGGGCGAACGCAGTACGGCGCCAAGGTCGACGTGCTCGCGCATCATCCGTGGGTGGCGTTCGAGGTCGATCGCGTCGAGGCGATGTTCCGCTGGCGCAACGTCGTGGTGCACGGGCGCCTCGAGTTTCCCGATCCGGTGGGGACGGCGATGGAACGCGAGCGCTATGCCGAAGGTGTGGCCGCGTTTCGCACCCTCCTCCCCACGGCGTTCACCGAGGATGATCCGACCCCGGGGCGGGAGTTGATCTTCATCCTGCCGGTCTCGGAAGTCTCGGGGCGCGCGGCCGTGCCGCCGGGGCATTCGTGAGCCACGCCGGCTCGGACGCCGAGGTGGCCGCGGCGCTGTCCCGGCTGTCGCTGACACCGGTCGTGCCCGATGCCGTCCCGTCTTTGGGGCATAAGGCGGCGCGCGTCGACGATGCCCCGCCCAAGGCGGCGGTGCAGGCCGCGACGGAGGTGCTGCTCACCCGGCTGAGCGCGCTGCAGGACGCGCTGCATGCCGATCGACGCAAGGCCGTCCTGCTCGTGCTGCAGGGGCGCGATGCCTCCGGCAAGGACGGCGTCATTCGCACGGTGTGCGGCGCGTTCAATCCGGGCGGGGTGCAGGTGGCATCCTTTGGTCCGCCCACCGACCGCGAGCTGTCGCACGACTATCTGTGGCGCGTGCATCAGGTGATGCCGCCGCGGGGGGTGATCGGCGTCTTCAATCGGTCGCACTACGAGGATGTCCTGGTGGTGCGGGTGCGTGGGCTGGTGCCCGAGGAGCGTTGGCGCCAGCGCTACGCGCAGATCAATGCGTTCGAGCAGATGCTGAGCGAAAACGATGTCGTGATCCGCAAGTGCTTCCTGCACGTGTCGCGCGATGAGCAACAGGCACGGCTCCAGGAGCGGCTCGATGATCCCACCAAGAACTGGAAGTTCCGACTGGGCGATCTGGACGACCGCGCCCGGTGGGATGACTACACGGCAGCGTATCAGGAGGTACTCGCCCGGTGCAGTACCGCCGTGGCGCCCTGGTACGTCGTGCCGGCCGACAGCAAAACCGTGCGGAATTACCTGATCGCCAAGCTGCTCGTGGAAACGATCGAGGCGCTGCAGCCCTCGTATCCCCCGATGGATCCCGCGGTTCGCGAGGCGGCGCGTGGTTTTCAGTAAGCGCACCCGGCGCACGATCGGTGCGCTGCTGGCGACGGGCACGGTCGTCGCGACGTCGGCGATCGCAATCCACGCGCAAGCGGCCGCCCCCGCGCCGGCCTCGCCAGCGGCGGCTGCCGGGAGTGGCGCGTCGTCGTTTCTCGCGGGCATTCCGTCGGCGCTGCGCGTCCGGGCACTCGCCGAGCGACGGTTCGATGCGGCCTCCGGCCTTCGGGCCACCACGGTGTTTGCCATGGCGCTGGATGACATGGGCATTCCGTGGTTGGCGGCCGACGACGGGATCTACCGCTACGTGGGTGGCCTGTGGCGTCGCGATCCCGTGCTGCGAGAGTTCGACTACCAGCAGGTGCGCTCGCTCTGGTTCTCCGCCGATGGCACGGCGTGGCTCGGCACCCGACGCGGGCTGATCCGACGCCCGGCCAACGGAACGCCCGCCGTGTATCGCGAGCGCAACGGGCTCCCCGGGGCGGTCATCTACAGTCTGGCGGAATCGAAGGCCATCGATGGCACCGCACGGGTCGTCGCCGGCGCGTCCACGGGAGCGGCGTGGTTCAACGGGGCGACGTTCGTGCCGATGGCGCTGCCCGAGGTGGGGAACCCGTGGGTCGGCGTGATGGTGGCGAGTGGCGTCGGCACGGACGGCACGCCCACACTGTGGGCGGCCAATTCGGCGGGCGGTGTCGGCCGCTACGCGCGAGGGGTGTGGAGCGGATTCTCTCGCACCGCAGGACTGACGGCGCCGGACGCCCAGTTTGTCCTCCCCATTACGCGTGGCGCGCTGCGCGGTGTCTACGTCGCCACCAGTGTCGGCGTGTTCGTGGCGCCAACCGACGCCCCCGACGCGCGCTTCACGCTGATCGCCGGGAGCCCGCGCGGGGTGTATCGCCTCGCGCTCGTTCCCGAGATCGATGGGCAGGATGAGCTGTGGGTCGGGACCAGCGATGGCTCGCTGTGGCGTTGGCGGCCGTCCGGCTGGACCCGCGTCGAATCGACGGTCTCCACGCGTCGGGGCACCGTGACGCTGCTCCAGCCATTTCCGACGCAAGCGGGCGAGACGGCGATCTACGCATCGGCGCGCAACGGATCGCTCGTCCGCATCACGAATGGCGTGGCCGCCAGCGTGGACTTCACGGCGCAATCCCTGGCGCCCGTCGTCACCTCGGTCGCGGTCGCGGCGCGTCCGGATCGCGCCGATCACCTGTGGATTGCGACGCAGGACGACGGTTTGGTGGAGGTGCCACCCGCAGGCCCCATCCGCGTTCATCCGTTCCGAGCCGGGTCGCCCAACGGCGTGGTCTCTCTCGTGCGCCGCGACGTGGTGTCGGCGCCGACCGCAACGCCGGGCAGTGATACCGTCACGCTGGCGATCGCCGCCGGTGTGCCGTGGCGGCAGCAGGGCGATGCCTTTGTGCCGTTTGGGGCCGGACTCGCGGGGGCGGTGTTCGATGTGCGGCGCGTGCGCATGCCGAACGGGCTGTTCACGCTCGTCGCCGGGACCGAGCGTGGCGTGCGCCAGTGGTCGGGGAGCGCGTGGACACCGGTCCCGGGCGTTGAGGCGGAGCTCTCCGGCGCGCTCCTCGATGGCACGTTGGGCGGTGAGCCGGTGCTCTACATCGGTGCGGTGCACGCGGTCCGCGTCTTTGGACGCAACGGCCTGCGCGTGGATTCGTTGCCGGGACCGACCTCGCAGTCCACGGCGCGTGGAGTCGTCACGCGTCTGTGTCGCACGCGAACGGCCACCGGTCAGCGCCTGTTTGCGCTCGATCCGGAACGGGGCGTCTATTGGCGCGACGAGCAACCGGGCGCCTCGTGGCGTGCGTTTCCCGGCAATCCCGTGATCGCCCTTGCCAACACGGGCGCGCTCAATCTCCGCTGTTTGCCGCAGGGGGAGGTGGCGGTCTCGAGCTTCACGGGGCTTGCCGTCTTCGATGTGGCGGCCGCAGATACCGCGGCCTGGCGTGTTCGCACTTCCGTCTCTGACGCCGACGGGTTGCCCTCGGTGCTGGTCAGCGACGTGGTGGCCGGTGGGTCGCAGCGCCTGTGGGCGGCGACCCCCTATGGCCTTGGCGTTGTCGATCGCACGCGGGCCGAAGCGGCCCCCACCGGACGGGTGATGTTGCACGTCAGTGTCGGAGCCACAGAGCAGACGTTGGCGGATGGTGCCGTACTCGCGGAGCCAACGATGACATCCACGTCGATCCGCAGCTGCTCACGTTTCACCGCGAGGAGTCGACTCGCTTCCGCATCCGCATGACACGCGAGCGGCCGTGGAGCTTTGGCGGCGGCACGCATATCATCGGCGATGAATCCGGTGAAATGCTGGATGCCGGCAGCCGCATGTACCACGATCTGATGCCCGGGCGCTATACGATCGAGGTGACGGCGTATGATTGGGCTGGGCGGGCGTACGGCCCGGCCGTTCAGCACTTCGAGGTCGCGACGCCGCTCGCACTGCGCTGGTATGCGCTGGTGGCGTACTTGCTGCTGGCGGGCGGCGCGCTGTACACGATCTACGCCTTCCGCGTCCGCACGATCACGCAGGCCAACGAGGGGCAGCTCGCCAGTGAGCGCCGGGCGCTCGACAGCGAGCGGCGGTTCCGCACGCTCTTCGAGCAGGCGCTCGACGCGCACCTGCTGATGGGCGAGGGGCGCGTCCAGGCGGCCAACGCCGAAGCGGCTCGTCTGTTCGGTGTGGCCCGCCAGGAGGACCTGGTCGGACGCGACCTCACCAGCCTGCTTGGGGATCCCAACCCGGTGTGCGCGAGTGGGGAACACCAGATTCGTCGCGGGGATCTGCTGGTGCCCGTGCAATGCACGGTGACCGACGTACCCACGGAAACGGCCACGCTGCAGCACGTGGTCATGCGCGATCTCACCGACGTCCGCAAGGCGGAAGCCGAACGGGCGTGGTTCGAGGCCCAGGTGCGCGAGGCGCAGAAGCTCGAGTCACTCGGTACGCTGGCGGGCGGTGTCGCGCACGACTTCAACAACCTGCTGGGTGTCGTGCGCGGGAACACGGAGCTGGCTCGGGCCGCCCAGAGGAAGGGACGGCCCAGCGAGGAGTACCTGACGGCGATCCTCGATGCGAGCGATCGGGCGCGCGACATCGTGAAGCAGATCCTCACCTTCAGCCGCCGCTCCACGCCCACGCGCGAGTACGTGAACCTGTCATCGCTCGTGGTCGATCTGCAGCCGCTGCTGCGGCGCATGGTGCTCCGGACGGTGAACATCACCGTGGAAGGCGCCGATACGATGCAGCTCATGATGGGGGACCCCACCCAGCTGCAGCAGCTCGTGCTCAATCTGGTATCCAATGCAGACTACGCGATGCGTGGTCGGACGGACGGTGACCTGCGCATCGTACTCGCGTCAGCCACCATTCCCGACGGGCAGCCGGCGCCGACCGGTGAGGTGGTGGTCCTCCGCGTCAGCGATAATGGCGAAGGCATGACGGAAGAGATTCGCTCGCGGATCTTCGAGCCCTTCTTTACCACCAAGCCCACCGGCGAAGGGACCGGACTCGGGATGGCGGTGGTCCATGGCATTGTCATGTCGCACGAGGGGCGCGCGGAGGTCATCAGCGCCCCCGGCGCCGGCACCACGTTCGAGATGCGCTTCCCGCGTGCGCAGCTGGACGGGCTCTTTGACGACCTCGACGACGACCTCGATCTCATGCCCGCCGAGGACGGCGGACTGACGGAGAATCTGATGCTTGGCACGCCACCGCAGGGGACGCCGGTACAGCCGGTGGCGCTTGCGACCGAAGATAATCGCTTCGCCGGCACGACCATCGTCGTGGTGGACGACGAACCCACGGTCGCACGCGTCGTGGAGCGCGCGCTCGAGCAGTATGGGCACGTCGTTCGGGTGTTTCTCAATCCCGTCACGGCGCTCGACTACATGCGCGAGCGCATGCAGAGCGTCGATCTGCTCATCACCGACCAGACCATGCCGGGGATGACGGGCGACCAGCTGGCCGAGGCCGTGAAGGCGTTGCGCCCCAATCTGCCGGTGCTGATTCTGACCGGGTACAGCCATCGCCTGACGGCCGAACGAGTCGCGGCGGTGCGCGCGCGCGCGGTGCTGCTCAAGCCCGTTGAGCTGGATGTGCTCAAGCGTGCGGTCGACGATGCCCTCGCCGCGGGCGCCTCGAGCGGCGGGTAGCCGCTCGCGGCGCCGCGACGTCGGTGCGGGTGCTACTGTCGCACTGCACTCCGGGCGATGGCGCTCCAAATCAGTGGCCAGGTGGCGTTTGTCTGCGAGCGATACTGCGGGCGGAAGCCGTAGAGCACGACGTGCCCCTGGCCGACGCGTACATCGACCATGGCCGCCTTGCCGTTGAGGCGGGGGGCGCCGAGCAGCCAGCCAGAGAGCAGCGCACTCCCCGTGGCCGGATACTGCAACACGGCCGTGGCGCGCGCCGGGTCGGTGATCGTGAAGGCCGGCGAGTCCTCGAACCACACCGCCGGGGTAGGCGCCGTGAACGTCGCGGTCAGTGGTGACCCGCGGTTGGGTTCGACCCTGAAAATGGATCCCGGTGCGTAGAAGTCGGTGTTCTTGAGGCCAGTCAACGCATCGGTCACCGGCAGGTTGAACGTCTCGATCGCGTAGTCGCTCGCTTCGTTGAAGGCGAGCACGGTGCCGCCCGCCTCCACGAATGTCTTGAGGGCGGCCGCTCCCGCCGTGCCGATCCCACCGCGCAGCGAATCCGGGTACGGTGCGGCAAGGCCACGCGTCAACTGGGCGGCGGCCTGATCGGGGAGCAGGATCACATCGTACTTCGCGTTCAAATTGCCGGCCCGCAGCTCGGGGTCCTTGAGGGACGTGAACGGCACTTTGTTCGCATCGAGCACCCACCGGGTCCATCCCTCGTCCATGCTCGCGTTGCGGTTCTGATAGACGGCGATACGCGCACTCCCGAGCGACGGGGCGGGGTAGGTTGGTTCGGCGACCGGTTTCACCAGCGCCCCCGCTTGCACACTCGGCGTCTTCTCCGCGGTCACCGCCACGCCAAAGAGCAATGGCAGCGTATGCGCGGTGACGTCATACGGGCGCTTCGGCGGCCCGCCCGGATACTCCTCGAGGTTGGGATACGCCTGCGGCTCCAGCAGCGCCTTGGCGTACGCGCCGAAGGGCTGCTTCACCGGGATGACGTAGCTGCCGGCCGGGACGCTTTCATGCACTTCGACCTGCCCGTGCTGCAACGTCCACACGAGTCGCTGCAACGCCACCGGATCGGGCTGCGTCTTGCTGATGACGAACTGCGCCGGCACATCGGTCGCGGTCCACGGGTGCGCGTCATCCAGCGCGCGGTCGGCGAGCGTGGCGTAGCTCGTGAGCCATGCCGTCCGGTCGCGCGCCGCTTCCACCAGCAGCGCCCACGTCGCGCTGACCTGATAGGCCACAATGTCACCGATCCCCCAGCGGCCGCCGGGCCAGAGCGCGGGATAGTTCCACGACTGCGTCTTGGCTTCGTACCCGCGACCCGCGCCCAGACGATTGAACGGCATGTCCACGCTGCTCGCGAGGCGCGCGCTCGCCGTCTCGGTCAGAATGCGCGCGCCGCGGTGATTGAGCGAATACTGGCGCGCCGGTGACCACTGGTCGTAGGCCGCATTGGTGGCCACGCCCGTCTTGCCTTCCTGGATCATGCGCCACGACATCGCCATGCCCAGCGCGTTGGTGCTCGCCGTGAGGATAGGGTCGATGTTGGGCTCGAGCGGATCCATGTACGGCGGAATGAAGATGCGCCCGGCATTGCCACCCTGTTGGTGCACATCGTTCACGATCTGCGGCACCCACGGCGTGTACAGCGAGTCCACCGTGTAGCGCGTCTCCTTGAGGCTGAACGCGTACCAGTCGCGGTTGTTGTCGTGCCCCGAGTAGTAGTGGTAGAGCGCCGGTGGCGTGCTCCCTTCGGCCGGCGTGTCGAGCGTGCGGCGATACCAGTCGCCCACGATATCCACGCCGTCGGGATTCTGGCTCGGCACGAGCATCACGATGGTGTTCGCGAGGATCGACTTCGCTTCGGGGGTGTCGCCACGCGCGAGGCGGTCCGCAATCACGAACGGCGTGAGGAAGCCGCCGACTTCGGTGGAGTGAATGCTCGAGGTGATGAGGATGACGTTCTTCCCCTGCGCGATGAGCGCCTCGCGGGTGCGCGTGCGGGTGCGCGGGTCCCAGAGCTCCTGCTGGATCTTCTGGTACTTCGGGAGATTGGCGATGGTGGCTTCATCGGCGATGAAGGCCACCAGAAACGGCCGCCCGAGCGTGGTCTTGCCGAGCGTGCGGACCGAGACACGCGGCGACGCCTTATCGAGCGCGGTGAAGTAGTCGGTGACCTGCGTCCAGGTGGGGAGTTTGCGGTCGGCGCCGGGCTCCCAGCCGAGAATGGAGGCGGGGGAGGGGAGGGTGCGCGCCGAACGGGCGGGGCTGGCTTTGGTGGCCGCTTGGGCCGACAACGACGGCGTGGCCAGCGCGGCGCTGAGCGTACCGGCGGCGAGGAGACGGAGGGGAAGGCGCATGTCATGATCTACCGTCTGCCGTGCCTGCCGTCGAGGATGAACGGGGGCGGTTGGGGCTGGAACCGGGCGGTGCACGGGGTTAGGTTCCGTAGTCTGCTCACCGGCTGGTCTGGCGGTGACGGGACGTAGCGCAGCCCGGTAGCGCACCTGAATGGGGTTCAGGGGGTCGCGGGTTCGAATCCCGCCGTCCCGATTGCATACGAGAAAGCCCGCCGCCGGTTCGCCGGTGGCGGGCTTTGTCATGCCCAGCGGAGCTGTTCGACGGCCAACGGGTAGATTGCGGTATGTCGCCTCGCGCCGCCGCCTCCGCCCAGCCCCCGGTCTCGTCCGGCGCCGCCTGGCTCGCCCTCCTGGTGTCGATCGTCGTGACCGGGACCGCCGCCGCCATTGCGGCGCGCTCGTCGGTCACCTCGGCGGTCTTCTACGCCCAGCTCGACAAGCCCGCCTGGGCGCCGCCCCCGTGGCTGTTCGGGCCCGTCTGGAGTGTGCTGTACCTCCTGATGGCGGTGGCGGCCTGGCGCACCTGGCGCGCCGCCGGCGGCGCCGCGCGGGGCGCCCTCGGGCTGTACGCGGGGCAGCTGGTGCTCAATGCCCTCTGGACGTGGCTGTTCTTCGAGCGACATGTGGGGCTCTGGGCCACCGCCGAGGTCGTGGCGCTCTGGGCCGCCATCCTGGCCACGGTGCTGGCGTTCCGGCGGCATGATCGGCCGGCGGCGCTCATGCTCGCGCCGTATCTCGCCTGGGTGAGCTTCGCCAGCGCCCTCACCGTGTCGGTCTGGCAGCGCAATCCGTCGCTGCTGTAGGGCATATGGGCAACCCTCGCCGGGCTGTCCCTGTCACCTCTGATGTGACGCGCCCTCCCGTCGACGATCGCCTCGCTGCGGTGCCAACCGCCCTGCCTGCGGACCTGGCGCTGGTCGCGCGGGTGCGGGCGTGCGAGCAGGCGGCCGAGCGCGAGCTGTTCGATCAGTACGCGCCCGGCATCTATCGGTTGATCTATCGGCTGACCGGACGTGCGGAGCAGGCGCAGGACTGGACCCAGGACACGTTCATTCGGGCATTCAGTCGCTTGCACCAGTTTCGTGGGGAGGCCTCGCTGGCCACGTGGTTGCGGACGATCGCCGTGTCGGTGACGCGCAACCGCATGGAGACGGTGCTCCGGCGCGAACAGTACGCGGCGTCGATGGAGGAGGCGGAGTCGGTGGCGTCACCGGAGACGGCGACCGACCCCGATCTGCGCGAGCGGCTGGAGGCGGCCATCGCGGCGCTGCCGGCCGGGACCCGGGCCGTGTACGTGTTACACGATCTCGAGGGCTACACGCACGACGAGATCAGTGCGCAGCTCGGGATCGTCGAGGGCACGAGTAAGTCGCAGTTATCCAAGGCGCGGGCGCGGCTTCGAGCCGCGCTCGCCCCGTTTCGAAACTCGGAGTGCGCATGATGGACCGGCCAGAGGAACAGAGCGAGCCGCTCGATCCGTGGATGGAGGCGCAGGTGTCGCGGGCGATGACGCCGGCCGACGCCAGCATTCCGATGGACCGGATGTGGGCCCGGGTGGCCCAGGCGCCGCGCCTGGTGGATGGGCGCGTCCTCGAGCGGAACGACGCGGCGGTCGCGCCGCGGGTCATCCCGACATCGCCGACGAGGTCGCGGTGGCGCGGCCCGGCCCTGCTCGCCGCGGGCCTCGTGCTCGGCGTCGCACTCGGACGCTTCGCGTGGCCCGTGCGCAGCGCCGATCGTGCGTCCGCCAATCGCGTCACGGCGGCCGGTACGCTTCCGGCGCCGGGGCCGCTCGCCGCCACGAACGTGGACACGCCGCACGTCGCGCCGATGCCGTCCGCGCCGTCTCTTGAGGTACCCAGCGCTGCGCTGAGCGGCGTGTCACGTACGCGTCGCGCGATGCCGATCACGCCGGTGGTGGCGGAACACCTGCAGCAGACGGTCGCCGTGCTCTCGGCCGTACGTGATGGGGAGCACGCCACCGATGCGGACAGTGCCACACGGCTCCAGCTGCAGCAGCTGTTGACGACCACGCGTACCCTGCTCGATGAGCCGGGCGGCCGCGCCGCGCGTACGCATCGCTTGCTGCAGGATCTTGAACTGGTGCTCGCGCAGCTCGCGCGGGCGCGAGCCACAGCGCCGGCGACGCGTGCCGCCGCCGACGAGGCGATGCGGGAAACCAATCTGTTACCCCGCCTGCGCGCGGCTGCCGAAGCGCGCAGCGGGTCGGAGGAACCGTGATGTCGCGATGGGGCCATTTTCCGGTGTGCGGGCGCGCGCTCGTCATCGCCGCCTTCGCCATCGGCGCGGCGCGGTCGACCGCCGCGGCGCAGAACCTGCCCAATGTCACCGGGCAGGCGGTGGTGCAGGGCGCTGATACGGTGTTCCGGGAGGCAACGCGTACGCTGACGAAGGGGAACTATCGGCGTGCCGCCGGGCTGTTCGCCGCGCTGCGACTGACGTATCCGCGCTCCCCCTACGTACCGGACAGCTACTACTGGCAGGCCTTCGCGCTGCAGCGCATCGATGAGCCGACGTTGATGCAGCAAGCGTTGATGGTGCTGGATGAGCAGCAGCTGCGCTTCCCCGAGGCGGCCGGCAGCGATGATGTGCTCGCGCTGCGCGCGCGCGTGGAGAGTGTCGTCGCGCAGCTCCCGCCGCGCACGCCCGAGGGGGCGCCGTGTGCGGACCGCGAAGATGCCGCGGCGATGGCGGCGCTCTCCACGCTGACGATGCTCTCGGATCCGCAGGTCATCACCGGCTATCTCGCGACACTCCTCGCGATGCGGACGCCCTGCGCCACCGAACTGCGACGCAGTGCGGTCTATCTGCTCGCGCAGCGCCTGGATGCCGATGGGCGCCGCATGCTCGAGGTGGTGGTCACGCGGGACCCGAGTGAGCAGGTTCGGCGCGACGCCCAGCTCGCGCTGGCCAAGGCGGGTGCCGTCGGGACGTCGGCGCTTACGACGGTGGCGCAGCGTCTGCCGCCGCGTCGCGCGCCGGCGGATACAGCGGCGGTCTTTCTCGGAGACACGGCGCTGGTCGGGCGCGTGACCCTCGGCCCGCCGCGCGACGGTCGGGTGAGTGTGCGGTTGCCGCGTCCGGCGCAGTTGGTCGTGCTCTCGCTCACGTTGGGCGAGGCGCCGATCCTGCTCGCGCCTGATCAACCGAAGAACGCGCGCCTGCTGGCGAGTGGCCCCATTCCGGTCGATCTGCGTCCCGCCGATCTGGCGGTGACGGCCACGGTGATTGCCGGTTCGTCATCGCTCACCGACACCGACGCGTTGCGGCGCGAAGCGGCCATCGAGGCGTGCCTCTCCCGCCAGACGGCGCAACTGCAGGCGGAGTTCGATCGACAGTTCCGCGCGGATCCCAACAAGAACGGGCGCAAAGTGGCGATCAATCCGGCGGGGGGGCGCGTCGATTACGCCGGCGTGGGCGGTGCGTCGCAGGCCTATGCCGCCGCGAGCTGTGCCACCGTGGCGTCGCGAACGGCGCCCGCGCCGCCAGCGACGACGATCCTTCGCCAGAGCCTCACCGCCAGCGCCCCCAATGACCGGTATCTCGTGGTCCTCGCGGTGGCGCGCCCGCTCTCGATGCCGTGGCTGCTCGTCCGCCTGGGGACCATGCGACTGAGTGGGGCGACGGTGCCGGAGGTGCTGCAGCAGCTGACCGGTACGCTGTTCGATGGCCACCCCGGCGCCTGGAGCGGCACCGTCATTCCGTGGTGAGCGGCGCGTCGTCAGCTGCTGAGTGAGTCGGCCACCCGCCGACGGGCATCCAGTGCCCGTCGGACGGCCGCCGCCAGCTCTTCCTGCGTGAACGGCTTGGCGATCATGGGGCCGATGCTGCGCATGTCGCGCAGCGCCTGTTCATCCAGACCGGCAAAGCCGCTGATGAACACGATGGGCAGATCGGCCCGCGTCGCGCGCAGCAGACGCGCGAGCTCGAGCCCGTTCACGTTGGGCATCATCATGTCGGTGATGACGCAGTCGATCGTGGCCGTGGTGTTGCCGATGACGCGCAGTGCGGCGGCACCATCCTCGGCATCCAGCACGGTATAACCATCCGCGCGCAGCATGCGCACCGCAAACGTGCGGATGCTCGCCTCGTCTTCCACAAAGAGCAGCGTTTCGCTGCCGCCGATGGCCGGCTGGCCCTGACTGGGGGTCGACAGCGTCGCCGCCTGCGCCGGGAACCACGCCCGGAAACAGGTGCGCTCGCCCACGGTGCTTTCGACTTCGATCGCGCCCTGGTGTCGCGCGACGATCCCCTGACACACGGCGAGACCGAGACCACTGCCCGTCGAAATATCCTTGGTTGTGTAGAACGGTTCGAAGAGGTGCTCCAGGACCTCCGGCGCGATCCCCTCACCGGTGTCGATCACGGCCAGGGTCACGTAATGACCGGCCGGCAGCACCTGATCACCGATGGCCTGCGAGGCGGTCAGCGCCACGGGCTCCACGCTGATGGTCACGGTACCATCCCGCGGCTTCGCATCGCGCGCGTTCTTCACGAGGTTGACCAGCAGCTGCTCGACCTGCAGCGGATCGGCGAGCACGGGCGGCACGGCGTCGGCGAGGCGCGTGTGCAGCGACAGCTCGGGCCCCAGCAGCTGCTCGAGCGAGCGAACCAGTTCGCGCACCATGCCATCGATCTGCACGCGACGCATCGGCGTATGCTGCTGCCGTGCGAAGGCGAGCAGCTGATGCGTGATGTTGGCGGCGCGCCGCCCGGCCCGCACGACTTCGTCGATGTCGGCCTGCAGATTCGGGTTGCCGTTGGCCGTACTGCGCGCGAGCTGCGCAAACCCGAGCACCGTCGCGAGGGCGTTGTTGATCTCGTGTGACACGCCACCGGCCAGGCGCCCGAGGCTCTCGGCCTTGCGGCTCGACGCCAGGCGCTGCTCGAGTTGCGTGCGTTCGTCGAGTTCGCGCGCGAGGGCCGCGGTCCGCTCCTGCACGCGCGTCTCGAGCATGGCCCGGCTGGCCTCGAGATCGGCGGTGCGTTCGGCCACCAGCCGCGACAGGCGCTCTTCGCGCTCGCGCGCCTCGATGCGCACGATGCGGACGGATTGGGCGAACGCGGCGAGCACCAGGGCCACCAGCATCGGGACGGCCCACCAGCGCTCACTCCAATCACGCTCGACATTGAAGTCGACCGTGGCCAGTCGCGCGTTCCAGTCGCCATGTTCGGACGCTGCGCGGACCTCGACCCGGAAGGTGCCACCCGGCAGCGGGCCAAAGGTGATGGCGCGTCGCCGTCCGAGATCGGTCCAGGTGGTATCGACGCCGATCACCCGGTACGCCACGCGCGCGCGTTCGGGGAACAGGGCGTCGGTGACGGCGAAGCTCACGTCGACGCGCGTTGGATGCTGCTCGAGGGTCAGGCTTGGCGCAAACCGCTGCGTCACCCCGTCGATCACGATCTGGTCGATGTGCACCTGTGGCGCCACGGTGTCTTCGGCGACGCCGCGGGGATCGAAGTACACCGGCCCGCCCGCCGTGGGGAGCCAGATCCCCCCGCTCGCGTCCTTGAACAGCGTGCTTTGATAGTCGCCGTTGATGTCATTGCTCGGCAGGCCGTCCAGTCGGCTGAACTCCCGGACGCGCACCCGCACGTTGCCGCCCGGCTCGCGCAGGCTGCGCTCCAGATCGCTCAGGTTCACGCGCAGGAGGCCGGAGCTGGACGTCAGCCAGAGTGAACCGAGATCATCGCGCACGATGCCGTGGATATCGCGCCGCAGGCGTGTGTTCACCGTGGAGACGAGCGTGGCGCGATCATTCTGCACCACAAAGAGGCCGCTGTCGGCGGTGCCAATCCAGAGGCGATCGCCGTCTTCGTAGGCCGAAAGCACTTCCGGGTCGGTCAGCCCTTCGGCGGCACCAATGCGGCGCACGCCGGCAGCGTCCACGATCGTGAGCCCGGGGCCGCCCACGATCAGGCGCTGCCGCCGGTCGCGCATGAGGACCCGCGGCTCATCGGTCGCCGCGAGATGCAGGGAGTCGAATGCCGGACGCGCTGGCGCGCCCGCGTGGGAAATCAGGAGCCCGTTGTGTGTGCTGGCCCACAGCGCGCCGTCCCCATCCTCGAAGAGCCCGAGCGGGCCAAGACCGGGGAAGCCATGGCGCGCCGTGATGTCGGCGACTCGATTGCGGTCGATCGCAAACAGGCGGCCGGCGTCATCGGCGAAATAGATGCCACCGTCCCGTCGCGGCCAGGTCGATCCGGGCATGCGATTCGCGACGGAGGGAAGCATCGGGCGCCAGCCGGTCGAGCCGAGCAGCCACACCTGCCCATCGTCGGTCGTAGCCCAGACGGCGCCGGAATGGTCCGGACGAATCGACCAGGTGGAGCGAACGCCCATGCCCTGGGCAATCGTGTGGAACGCCGATCGCTGGTAGCGGACCAGACCACCGGAGGTGCCAGCCCACAGGCGGCCGCGCCGATCAGTCGTGAGCGCCCACACCGCGTCGGCGCGAATGCCGGAAGGCGGGTCCACCGGCACGGCTTGGCCATGGTCCACCCGCAGCACCCCGCGCGTGTCGGTGCCCAGCCAGAGATCGCCACGGGCATCGCGGGTCATCGCCCACACCTGGGCCCACTCCTCCCCATTCGCCGTCGCGATCCGTTGCGCGATCACGAAGGGGTTGGCCCCCGTGGTATTGAGCTCGATGACCCCGTGTCGGGTGGCCGCCCAGACGGTCCCGCGTTCGTCGGCGGCGACATCAAAAAACCGTTCGCCCGTGCTGAACGGCGCGATCTGCGGCGCGGCCGTGGGGCTCGTCAGTACCGCCAGATAATCACGCCCGGCAAGCCAGATCCGCCCACTGGCATCCTCCGCCAGCGCGTAGATGTGGGCGGACACGCCGGCGACCTCTCGGAAATGGGTGCCATCGCCGACCCGCACGCCAAAGGCCCCCGCCACCCAGACCCGCTGCTGCCGATCGCGCAGCACCTTCCACGTCACGACCGCAGGGATCTCCGTGGCCGGAATCCGGTGAAAGGCGCGGTCGGCGTAGCGCACGAGCCCCTTGTCGGTACTGATCCACAGCGACCCGTCGGGTTCGCTGATCAGCGCATTGATGCTGGCCGAGGGCAGCTCGCGCTCGAGCGCCGGGGTATAGCTCGTAAAGGAGAGGCCGTCGAAGCGGACCAACCCCCGACGCGTTCCGAGCCACAGGAAGCCGTCGGCGGTCTGGGCCACCGCCGAGACCTGCGTGTCGGGCATGCCATTGCGCACGTCCACGACGTCCTTGACGAACGACGGCGCCTGCAACGGCTGTGCGACCGCTGCCCCCGGGAGCCCAAGGGCCCCGACGGCAGTGCAGACGGTCAGCAGGCGGCGGAACGACACGGACGAAAGCAGGTGAGGGGCGGGCGGAAGGCGGAGGGTGGGGCGCGCCGTCAGGATGTCTGGCCGAGCAGGGCGCGTACCCGCGGAATGACGACGCGCCCATAGAGCTCGATACAGCGCATGAGGCGGCTGTGGGCCAGTCGGCCGGCGCTGTACTTGAGATCGAAGCGGGAGACGCCAAGGGCTCGCACCGTTGCGGCAATCTTCTGCGCGACCGTTTCGGGCGACCCGACGTAGAGGGAGCCGCTGGCGATCTCCTGCTCGAAGTGCGCGCGCTGCATTGGCGGCCACCCCCGCTCACGGCCGATGCGGTCATGCATCGCCTTGAAGGCGGGCCACATGGCCTCGCGCGCCTCCTCGTCGGTGTCGGCGATGTGCCCCGGGGAATGGAGTCCAATGGGGAGCAGGTCCCGCCCCAGTTCCCCCAGCGCACGATGATACAACTGCACGTACGGCAGAAAGCGCCGCGGGTCGCCGCCGATGATGGCTAACGTCAGTGGCAGCCCATAGTGGGCCGCTCGCACGACGGATTCGGGGCTGCCGCCCACGCCGATCCAGGTCCGGATGGGCGGCGTGGCGGTGGGCGGATACACCTGCTGCTTCACCAGCGGGGCGCGCGTGGTGCCCCGCCAGGTGGTCGGGCCTTCCTTCAGCAGCTCGGCGAAGAGTTCGAGCTTCTCTTCGAACAGCACGTTGTACTGATCGAGCGGATAGCCGAAGAGCGGGAACGACTCCGTGAAGGAGCCGCGGCCCAGGATGATCTCGGCGCGGCCGCCGCTGATGCCGTCGAGCGTGGCAAAGCGCTGGTACACCCGCACCGGATCATCCGAGCTGAGCACGGTCACGGCCGATCCGAGGTGAATGCGGCTGGTGCGCCCCGCGATCGCCGCGAGCACGACCTCCGGCGCGGAGACGGCGAAGTCGTCGCGATGATGTTCGCCCACGCCGAAGAAATCCACGCCCACCTCATCGGCGAGGACGCCCTCGGCGACCACATTCCGCAGGACGTCGGGGGCGGCGAGGAGCTGGCCGTCCGGGCCCTCGGTGATGTCGCCGAAGGTATCGAGGCCGAGTTCGAGCGGGGCGGTCATGGCATCAACGCAGGAGAGAGGGGAGGGGCGTGCGGCACGCGCGCCCGAGGGAATATGTCACGCCATCGCGGGCCGGTGCATGCGCCGTTATTCTCCGCCGATGGCGACCAGCTTCAGCGCCTTGCGCGCGCGCTACCTCGACGACACCCGCCCCGGTGGTCCGGGCGCCATCCCGCCATTGGCCGCGGCCCTCGAGGCGATCGGATGGCGTGCAGTCCGCGAGCCGACCCCGGAGGAGCTCGCCGATCATCTGCTCCTGCTGCTCGATGCCTGCGTGCACGAGCACCGCGACGTTTCGGCGCTCGAGTACCACATCGCGATGGCGCTGCGCGATACCGGCCCGCTCCTCGATGGTGGGCTGCCACCCGTCGAAGCCTATCTGCCCGCGGCGAGCGACATTCTGTCGCGGTACGAACGCGCCGAGCGCTAGGCGCCCACGGCGCTCCGGATCAGCGCAACGTGGACAGCGCCAGGCGGATCGCGTCCGGGATGGGCACTGGCCGGCGGGTGGTGCGATCAACGTAGACGTGCACGAAATGTCCGGTGGCCGCGGCCGTCGGCTCGGCATTGCGAAACAGGCCGATCTCGTAGCGCACACTCGAGGTGCCCAGATGCGCCACGCGAAGGCCCGCCGTCACGCGGTCGGGAAAGCTGAGGGACGCGTGGAAACGGCAGGCGGTTTCCACCACAACGCCAAAGGCCGGGCTGGTCTGGACATCGAGCAGGCCGCGCTCGATGAGCCAGCGATTGACCGCCGTGTCGAAGAAGCTGTAGTACGTCACGTTGTTCACATGACCGTACGCGTCGTTGTCCATCCACCGCGTATCGATCGACGCCAGATGACGATAGGCGTCGCGGTGCAGGAGCGGATTCGCGTCACTCATGAGGCAACCGCGGCGGCGGCGACGGTGCGCGCCGGATGCTGGCGCCGCCACTTGCGCCACCCTTCCCAGCAGTTCGCCGCGAGCAGGCCGCCGGGGAGGAAGTAGACGGCGCCCACGAACTCGAACAGCGCGAAGCTCACCACGGCCGCCAGGATGCCGTACCGAATCTGATCGCCATACTTGGGCGGTGACGTCGGGGGATCGGTGGCCATGAAGCCGGCCGCAAAGAGGGCCATGTGCACGTCGGGGGCACGGTAGAGCTCCGCCACATGGGCTGGATCGCCCACGAAGGCGAGGAGCGTCGCCAGGAGAAAGTGTACGCCCAGAAACGCGAGGGCGAGCGGGAGTTTGTGCAGACGCCACGCCATGAAGGCCCCCGTCGCCAGCACGAGGGTGACGTAGGCCGTGGGCAACTCGGGCAAGGCGCCCCACCAACTCTGGCCCGTGTTGAACACGAAGTACGAGAGCACGAGCGCCGCCGCCGCCGGGTTGAGCACGTTCGCGCGCTTCACCTTGAGGGCGTGCTTGGCGACGATCCCGAGTATGGCCGCGCCCGCGGCGGCGGTCCACGGCTCGTGCGGGCTCAGCGTGAGCGCCACCAGCCATCCGGTGAGCAGGGCGCCGTCCGGCACACTCCAGTGGCCATCGCGCCACCGGATGAGCGGCAGATCCACCAGCATCGCAGCGGCCATGGCGGCCACGAGCGACGGCCCGACGAGTGTCCACCCCGCCTGTTGGGCGGCGGGCACGGTGAGCACCGCGAGCACCCCGGCGAAGAGCCCTTTGGGCGAGCGGATCCATCGTTTGGCGTGCGCGACGTCGAGTCGGGTGGTCATCAGGGCCCAGTCAGGTCAATCAGGAATCCAACGGGAGGAGCTCCCACGTGGTCGTACCGGCGCCGGTCACCGTGTGCGGTTCGGCATCGGGCGCGATCAGCAACGCATCGACGTGCTGCGTGGCCAACCAGTCGGCGGCCCGCGCCGGGCCGAGGACGAACGCCGCGGTGGCGAGGCCATCGGCGACGACGGCCGTTGGCGCGACGACGCTGACACTGCGAAAACCGGTGGCGGCGTGGCCGGTGCGCGGGTCCAGCAGGTGATGCACGCCGGCCGCGTTCACGCGCTCATAGTCCCCGCTCGTGCAGACCGCGCCGTCGGCGATGTGCGCCACCGCGGCGAATCGATCGGTGTGTGTCGGCGAGCGCACGCCGATCGTCCAGGCGCGTCCCTCGGGATGGGCGCCAACACAGCGCACGTCACCGCCGGCGTGAATCGAGGCGGAGAGCGCGTGGGGAATGGCGGCGGCCACGAGATCCACGGCAAAGCCTTTGGCGAGCGCCCCCAGGTCGAGCTGATGCGCAGCGTCGAGGCGAATCGTACCACGCGCCTGATCGACGGTGAGGTCACGCCAGCCCCCATGACGCGGCGGCGATACGCGCCCAACGTCTCCGACGGCAACATCGGTGCGCCAATGGCGATCGAACCCATGCGCCAGCATCGCGGCGCCGACCGTCGGGTCGAACGCCCCGTCACTGGCCTCGGCGATCGCCAGCGCCAACGCCAGCAGCTCCACCAACAGCGGGCTCCCCGGGACGGGCTCGCCGATGTGGTCGCTGAGCCGGCGCAGCTCGCTGGTCGCGTCGAAGCGGGAGCACACACGCTCGACGTCGTGCACGGCAGTCAGGGCGCGATGCGCCTCGGCCCGGAGTGCGTCCACCTCCCATGACCCCGTCGGGTCCGACAGCTGCACGGCGAACACCGTGCCCATCGCGGCCTCGGCGACCTCGACCACCGGACCGGCGAACGTCACTTGGCCTTGGCGAGGGCGTCGACGACGGCGTAGTAGAAGGCGTTCGCGCTTTGCGTGGCCCCGGACACATTGTCCACCTCGGGGCTCTGCCGTGCGACCACCTGCGCCTGCAGATGCGCGACCCACGAGCAGGAGTAGCGGGTCAGGCACCGACTGATGATCGCCCCCGTGATCTTGCCGTTCTCGACGACCACCGTGGCTTCGATGTCGCCGTGGCGCGAGGTTCCCCAGCCGGTGTACGTCCCGTCACGCCACCCCACCGTTTTGGCGCTGTCGGCATGCGGCGCGGCGGGCGCTCCGGTCGGCGCACTCGGTGCCGGCGTCGGCGCGGGCGCCGAGGCTGGCGGCGTCGCGACGGGTGCCGAC
>JAIEMN010000032.1 GCA_019752115.1 Gemmatimonadaceae bacterium | reverse complement strand
CGGGTGCGGAGCGACCACGGTGCGCCGCCCCACAGCGTCCCGACCTCGGTGGCCGCGGTGTCGGCGCCGGCGGCCGCCAGGGCGCCAGCGCCGGCGAGGGCGGCCCAGGGTGCCCACTCCGGGTGGATCAGCGCTGCGGCCGCACCGGCGGCATACACCCCGCCGTTGGCGAGGACCTGGCCGGCATCGCGCGTGTCGCCCTTCTCCACGATGTCCCCGGTCCGGGCCTGCTTGGCCGCGCGGCCCGCCCGCGAGAGCAGGGAGGCGGCCACGAACCACCCCACCAGAAAGGCGCCCCACGGCCAGCCGGCCGCCATCGCGATGGTGCCGGTGACCATCGCCGCCACCGCCCCCGTCGTGGACAGCGCCCCCGCTCGGCGGGCCGCGACGGCAATGATCGTGGCGGTACTTGCCGCCAGCAGCAGGGACAGGAGGGGCGAACTCGCGGCGATGCGCACCCGCGCCGATCAGCCGGCGCGGAGCCGTTCGACCCGTTCGCGCAGCGCGTCGCTGGCGCGCTCCTCGGCGCGTGACGCGACCCGCGTCGCCAGCAGGCGCAGCCGCTGCTTCTGGGCCCGCAGCTGCTGCGCGAGCACGCGGCAGGGCGGGCACAGGACCAGATGGTCGATGATCTGACTGGGGCCGAACGCGGTGCGCACCGATCCGCTGTGCGCGACATCGACCCCCGCGTCGGCCACGAGTTCGTCGTCGACGTAGGCGTCGAGCCGCTCACGCACCGCGGCGCACGCGGCAGATGGCAGGGAGCTCTCGAGGCGGACAGAATGGTCCATCGGCAGGACACGCTGGCGCAATCGGCCCGCCAACGCAAGGCGTGCGCGCCACGAAAATCGGCCAGAATGTTCCCCCGTGTCCGCTTGAAGGCGTGACCGGGAACACGTTAGCTTCGCTCCGCTGTGTCCATCACCACTGACGGCCGGTTCGCCCGCGCCACGCCCCCTGCCGATTTCCAGCTTGCCCTCTCCGGGCGGCCCGTTGATGCCAGGCTGCCGCTGGCCCTGCTCGAGGCGGTCAAGGCGATCGACACTCCTGCGGCTGAGCTCGATGCCGATTTCGTGCATGAGCTCCGTAACAAGCGGCTCGGCCTGAGCGAAACCGTCCTGCAGCAGATCCGCCGCTACGCCGACGCGGTGCGGGCCCGTCAGCGCATTGGCTACGACGAAGTGCTGGCTCTGGCCCGGCTGATCGGCCGCCGGCCCGATGCCGACCTCGCGTTCCGTGAAGCCGGCCGCCGCTGGGCCCGGGCCCTGATCGACGGCGTGAGCGGCGTGCGCCGCGGCGCGGCCCGCACCCTGCCGTCGCTCATGGCGCGACCCATCGCGCTCAGCGTGCTCAAGGGGCTCGCGCGTCGCCATCTCGACGGCACGCTCGTGCGGCAGGGGAGCACGCTGCTGCTCGAGGTCGCGGCGCCCGTGTCGGCCGACTCCGGCCCGCGGGGCGTGGGGTGCGGCTTGTACGAAGCGGCCTTCCGCGAGGCGCTCCAGCAGCTGGCCGATGCCGACGGCGCCGTTGAGCACGTGATGTGCCGCGCGCGCGGTGATGCGCGCTGTCAGTGGCGCACGGACTGGCGACGCCGCTGACCACGTCGCTGATTGTCTGAACGCCGCGCGCCATCGTGCGCGCGCGCGGCGAGCGGTGCCCACCCTTCGATGCTTCCCCGATGCTGACGCCCGAGATGCTGCCGCGCCTGCAGCAGCTGCTCACCGCCGCCGATCTCGACGGCTGGCTGCTGTACGATTTCCGTGGGACGAATGCGATCGCCGCCGGCCTCCTCGGCTTTGAAGGACTCTGCTCCCGTCGCGTCTTTGCGCTGATTCCGCGCGAAGGGCTGCCGATCGGCATTCAGCACGCGATCGAGCCCGGTCCGTGGGCCAGGTGGCCCAAGGCGTGGCCGCTGCGCGTGTACAGCGGCTGGCGCGCCCTCGAGGCCGAAGTGGCGTCGCTCGTCGCGGGCAAGCGCGTCGCGATGGAGTACTCGCCGGGCGATGCGATCCCGTATCTGGATCGCGTGCCGGCCGGTGTGCTCGAGATGGTGCGCGCGGCGGGCGCGACGGTCGTGACGTCGGGCGACCTGGTCTCGCAGGTGTACGCCACGTGGACACCGGCCCAGCGCGCCTCGCACGAGCGCGCGGCGGCGCACATCGCGGCCATTGCGCGCGACACGATCGATCATGCCGGCGCGATGGTGGCCGCCGGCACGCCGGCCGCCGAGCATGAACTGCAGGCGCGCATTCTCGCCGCGTTCGCGCGTGCCGGTCTCGAGACGGATCATGGCCCCGATGTCGCGGCCTCGGAGAATGCGGCGAACCCGCATTACGCGCCGTCGGCCGACACCCCACGGCTGGTGCAGCGGGGCGATGTCCTGCTCGTCGATCTCTGGGCCAAGGAACCGAACGGCGTCTACGCCGATCAGACGTGGATGGGCTCCCTCGGCACACCCAGCGATCACGTGGTGCAGGTGTGGGAAGCGGTCCGTGATGCGCGCGACGCGGCGCTCACGTTGCTGCGTGATCGGATCGCTGCTGGCCAGCTTGTGCGCGGCGGTGAAGCCGACGACGCCGCCCGCGCGGTGATCGAGGCGCGCGGCTTCGGGCCGCACTTCTGGCATCGCACGGGCCACAGCATCGACAGCCGCGAACTGCACGGGAGCGGCCCGCAGATCGACAACCTCGAGTCGCGCGATGACCGGGTGCTGATTCCCGGCGTCGGTTTCTCCATCGAGCCCGGTGTGTATCTGCCGGGGCAGTTTGGCGTGCGCAGTGAAGTGAACGCGTTCGTGGGCGACGACGCCCTGCTGGTGACGCCCGGCGTGGCGCAGCGCGATCTCTTCATCGTGTGATGCGGCATCGGTTCACCCTTCTTGGTGTGGCCTGGCTGGCCGCCTGCGGCGAGCGGGCGCCATCGGGGGCGCCGGCAAGCGGGCGTATCGCCGAAGCCGTCGTCCCGGCGAATGGCGGCGAGAGTGCCGGCACGCTGGCGGAGACGCTGACGAACGCGCTGACGGAGCGCCGCACGGTTACGGCGGGACAGCCGCTCAAGCCGTACGGCAATGTGGACGCGCGCGGCCTCGCGCGTGCCGCGGGCGGCGCCGACGGGCGGCGCTATGTCGAGCGACCGGCGGCGGTCCCGGGCGTGATCGTGGGACTCGTGAAGGGCGGCTCGCCGCGCGACACGAGCATCGCGCCCACACACGATCTGTCGGTGTGCAAGCCGTTCACCGAGGCCCAGGTGCCAAGCAAACAGGGCGGGGTTGGCAACGCCGTCGTGTGGCTTGAAGGGATTGCCGAAGGGCCCAAGGACGATGCGCCGCGCCGGGTGAAGCTCACGCTCGACGGCTGCCACCTCGAACCGCGCGTGCAGCGCGTCGCGGCGGGCGGCACGGTCCTCGTGAACAGCCGCGACGCGATGATGTCCCGCCTGCAGTTCGTCGCGGCCGGTGAGACGGTGAGCCGGGCGACCATTCTGCTCACCGACGCCGGACAGATCGTTCCGACGAGCGACGTGACGATGCCCCCCGCGCTCGTCGAAGTGCGCGACGATCGTCACCCGTGGGTGCGCGGCTGGCTCGCCGTGGCGCCGCATCCGTTCGTCGCCATCACGCAGGCCGATGGCCAGTTCCGCTTCGACAACGTGCCCCCCGGCAAGTACACGCTGGTGGTGTGGCAGGAGAAGCTCGGCGCGCGGAAGACGACGGTGCGGGTGGAGGCGGGAGTGCAGGCGAGGGTGGAAGTCACGTACTGAACCCACGACAACCCGCAACCCACGACAACCCAGAACCCACAACCAAAAACCCGAAACCCTGAACTGATCAGTTCAGGGTTTCGGGTTTTTGGTCGTGGGTTCTGGGTTGGGCTATGCCCCGATCGCGTACAACCGCGCGTACACCCCATCCTCCCGCCCCAGCAGCTCCTCGTGCGTCCCTTCCTCCGCGATCGCGCCCTGATCCATCACGATCACGCGGTCGGCGCGGCGCACGGTGCTCAGGCGGTGGGCGATGATGAGGGTGGTGCGCCCCTCGAGGAGCTCTTCGAGCGCCTCCTCGACGTAGCGCTCGCTTTCGGTGTCGAGGCTGGAGGTGGCTTCGTCGAGAATCACCACGGCCGGGTTCTTGAGGAACACGCGGGCGAGGGCGATGCGCTGGCGCTGGCCGCCGGAGAGTTTGACGCCGCGCTCGCCGACGCGCGTGGCGAGCCCGTCGGGGAGGCGTTCGATGAACTCCCACGCGTGGGCGGCGCGGGCGGCCGCTTTCACGTCGGCGTCGCTCGCGGACGGGCGCGCGTAGGCGATGTTCTCGCGGAGTGTGCCGCTGAAGAGCACCGGCTCCTGCGGCACCACCCCGATCGCGCCGCGCAGATCGTCGAAGCGCAGGTGACGCACATCGACGCCATCGAGCGTGATGCACCCCGCAGTGACATCCCAGAAACGCGGGAGCAGGCTGGCGAGCGTGGTCTTGCCGGCGCCGGAGCGCCCCACGAGCGCCACCACTTCGCCAGGCGCGACGTGGAGCGAGACGCCGCGTACGACCTCGGGCTGATCGTCCTGATACCGGAAGCTCACCGCGTCGAACGACACGGCACCGCGCACCGGGGTAGCCAGTGCACGTGGTTGCGCCGGCTCACGCACGGTGGCTTCGGCGTCGAGCAGCTCGAACACGCGCGTGGCGGCGCCGGCGGCTTCCTGCACGTTGCCGAAGAGGGTGGCCATGGAGCCCACGGCACCGGCCACGAACAGGGCGTAGAAGAGGAAGGCCACGAGCGTGCCGGCGGTGAGCTTGCCGGCGAGCACCTGCGCGCCACCCTGCCAGAGCACGGCGGCCACCGCGCCAAACGCCACGAAGCCGACCACACTGAAGAACAGTGCCCGCGTGCGCGCGCGCAGCACGGCAATGCGCACAAGGTCCGCGAGGAGCGCCGAGAAACGTCGCGTTTCTTCGGCTTCGCGCGTGAAGCTCTGCACGGTGCGGATGGCCCCGAAGGCTTCGTCGGCCATCCCCATCGCTTCGGCGATGCGATCCTGCACCGTGGTGCTCGCGCGGCGCAGCGACTTGCCGAACACCAGCGCGGCCCCTACCACCACCGGGACAATCGCCAGGGTGGTCAGCGTGAGCCGCGTATTCGTCACGAAGAGCATGAGTACGCCGCCGATCAGGAAGAGCAGCTGGCGCGAGAACTCGGAGATCCACGTGCTGAGCAGATTCTGCAGCACGGCCAGATCGCTGCTCAGCCGGCTCGTGAGCTCGCCGGTGCGGCGCTCGGTGAAGAAGCCGGGCGAGAGGCGGATGAGGTGCGCGAACGTCTGCTCGCGCAGCGTGGCGATGACGCGTTCGGTGGAACTCGAGAGCAGGTAGACCTGCCCGAAGTTCGCGAGCCCCTGCACGGCAAACACGCCCACGAGCAGGAGCGCGAGCCGGTCGAGGGCGCGCGCGTCCTTGAGTTCGAACGCCGCATCGAGGAGTGCGCGCAGCACCGCCGGGAAGACGAGGCCGGCGGCCGCGGCGAGCACCAGAAACACAAACGCCACCGCGAGGCGGGTGGCGTAGGGCCGCACGAGCGGCCCAAGGCGAACGAGGACCCGCGTTGACGCGAGCCCGCGGCTCACCGCGTCACCGCCCGGTCCACGGCCATCGCGACGAACAGCAGCGCGAGATAGAGCAGGGAGTACTTGTAGACCCACCACGCCGGCGCCGTCCACGGCTGGCCGGCGCGCGCGGCCCACAGCACCTTGAGCACGCCCCACATCAGCAACCCGCCGAAGACGAGCGCGCTGATCAGATACACGAGCCCGAACGCGCCATACAGCACCGGCGCGATGGTCAGCGCGATCAGGATGACCGTGTACCACACCATCTGGTGCATCGTTTCGCGTTCGCCCCAGACGAGCGGCGCCATGGGGACCCGCGCGCGGCCGTAATCGACCTGCTTGAGCAGCGCGAGCGCCCAGAAGTGCGGCGGCGTCCAGTAGAACACGATGAGGAACAGGATCAGCGCCGTGAGGTCGAGCGAGCCCGTCACCGCCGCCCACCCCACCAGCGGCGGAAACGCGCCGGCGGCGCCGCCGATCACGATGTTGTGCGGCGACGTGCGCTTGAGCCAGCGCGTGTAGATGAAGACGTAGAAGTAGAAGCCCGCGAGCGCGAGGCCGGCAGTGAGCACGTTCACGAAGTGCGCGAGCATCCACGTGGCGAGCGTCGCGCACGCCACGCCGAACGCCAGCACCTGAATGGGCCACATGCGCCCGCTCGGGATCGGCCGCAGGCGCGTGCGCGCCATGACGTCATCGATGTCCCGGTCGAGATACATGTTCACGGCGTTCGCGCCGCCGGCCATGAGGTAGCCGCCGATCATCACCAACAGCACGGTCACCCAGCTCGGGCTGCCGGCGGCGTACATCGGCGCCGCCGTCGTCACCAGCAGCAGCGAGATGATGCGCGGCTTGGTGAGCGAAACCAGATCGCGGGAAAGCGGGGTGTCCTGCGCGGCTGGTGGGGTCGGGGCCACGACGCCGCTCATGTGGCGGCAGAGACCGCGGGGCGACCCATCGGGGCCGTGCCCGTCACCTGCGCGCCCACCGTGCTGCGCCCGCTCGCGATCCGCGCGAGGTAGGCCATGCTGAACGTCGTCACCCAGATCAGGATGCCCGTGGCCTGGTGCAGCGAGCGCACCACGCCGGGGAAGCCGCCGGTCACCATCCACGCGGCCCACACGACCTGCAGCACACCCAGCGCGAGCCCGAGCCACGCGGCCTTGAGTACGGGCGAGGCTTCTCCGCGCTTGCGGAAGACCATGGGCAGCGAGATGAGATGCAGCACGAGCGCGTACGCGAGCAACCGGTGCGTGAGCTGCACATGCTGCGCGCCGCCCGCGATGGAGCCTTCGCCGCAGAGCGGGAAGCCGGCGCACGCGACCGCCGCGCCTTCCACCTTGGCCGTGAGGCCGCCCATGAGCACCACGATCAGCGCGAGGCCCGCGGCCGCGGTCGCGCCGCCCACCGCTTTGGGCGTGCCCTTCGCCACCACCGCAGCGGCGCCACCGAGCCCACCCGCGCGAATCGCCGCCGTGGCGAGCACGCCGAGCAGCGAGGCCGCGAGCAGCTTGTGCACCACCGTGGCCCATGCCGGGTTGCCGGTGAAGACCGTCACCGCGCCAAAGATCGCCGGCGCAAACCAGAGCGCGAGCGCGAGCCGCGCGGCGTTCCACACGCCACCCGACGCGCCCACCGCCGGCACTTTGCGATGCGAGAACGCCGTCGCCACCAGCGCGGCAATGCTCACGAAGAGCGCGAGCGCGAGATAGCGATGCGTGACCTCGATGATGAGGTCGATCCGCTCGAAGGGCGGAATCCAGTAGCCGTAGCACTTCGGCCAGTTGTCGCCGCATCCCATGCCGGAGCCGGAGATGCGCACGATGGCGCCGAAGATGATGTGCACCAGCGACACGCCGAGCGCGGCATACGCCGCACGACGCACCGCAACGGGAGCAGCAGACGAAGACATGGCAGGGGCAGAACGAAAGGGCGGATTCAGCGCACGATCAGCGCGACATCAGGCGCCATGTCCCCACGAACGTCGCAACCAGTCCGGCAATGGGCAGCAACGCCCACGCCACTTCCATCCAATGTCGGGGCGCGGGCACACCGTCCCGCGGCGCATTCGGTGATGCACCGGAGGGATCGGCGTTGAACAACCCGCGCACGATGTAGAGTTGCGCGATGACACAGGCGATCACGAGCCCCCAGAAGAGGGGCGTGCTCAGCATCGCGGGAAGTGGGGCAGACTGGGGAGGCATGGCCCCCGAAAACTAGAGAGGTGCGAGGCGAAATGGGGAACCCGGTTCCGGAGATTCTTGGCGGTCCCCCGTGCAGAGTGGAGCGCCACGTACTAGCATAGCCCCCATGGCCTCCGCCCCTGACTCGCCTCCTGCGGCCAGCTCGTCTGGCCAGCCCACGGAACTGCCGCGGACCCTCGGCCTCTGGAGCGCGATTGCCGTGCTCGTGGGGACGACGATCGGGTCCGGTATTTTCCGCTCGCCTGCCGGCATTGCCGACAAGCTCCCCGGTCCGCTGCCGATTCTGCTCGTCTGGACGATGGGTGGGCTCTTCTCGCTCTGCGGCGCGCTCACGCTCGCGGAACTGGCCGGCGCGCTGCCGCGCACCGGTGGCTACTTCGTCTACATCCGCGAAGCGTGGGGGCGGTTGCCGGCATTCCTGTACGGCTGGTCCGAACTCACCCTGATTCGTGCCGCGGCGCTGGGCGGCATTGCCACCACCTTTGCGCAGTATGCGCTGCGCGGGCTGGGCTTCGATCCGGCGGTGCAACCGTACGACACGTACGCCCACTGGCTCGCGGCGGCCACGATCGGCGCCATCGCGGTGATCAACGTGGTGGGGGTGAAGTGGGGGGCGCTCATTCAGAACACCACGACGCTCGCCAAGTACGGCGGGCTCGTGATCATTGTCATCCTCGCGCTCGCCATCGGACTGCCCAAGACCGGCGGGCACTATACGCCGGCCGTCCCCGCCGGGAGCATCTCGGTGAGTGCCTTCGGCCTGGCCCTCGTCTCGGTCCTCTGGGCCTACGACGGCTGGGGGGACCTGACCAAGGTGTCGGGCGAGGTGGCCAATCCGCGCAAGAACCTGCCGCGGGCGCTGGTGCTGGGGACGCTCGCCATCATCCTCATCTATGTCCTGGCCAACGTGGCCTATCTGGCCGTGTTGCCCGTCGAGGAGATGCGGAAGGCGCCGCTGGTGGCGGCGAATGTCGCCGAACGCCTGATCGGCCCGGTGGGCGTGACGCTGGTGTCGATCACGGTGCTCCTCTCGACCTTCGGCAGCGTGAACGGCTCGATGCTCACCGGCGGGCGGATCTTCTTTGCCATGGCCGACGACGGGCTCTTCTTCAAGAGCGTGGCCAAGGTGCACCCCACCTTCAAAACGCCGTACGTGGCGGTGATGGTGAACGCGAGCCTGGGGATCGTGTTCGTACTCCTCCGGACCTTTGAGCAGCTGGCGGACATCTTTGTGACCGCATCGCTGGTGTTCTACGTGCTCAGCATCGGCGCCATCTTCGTGTTACGTCGGCGCCCCGATTGGAACCCGCCGGTCCGGACTCCGCTTTACCCCGTGGTCCCCGTGCTCTTCGTGGCCGCCGTCCTCTTCCTGCTGGTGAACGCGCTCATGGATCCCGCCCAGCGGGTGCCGACGCTGCAGGTGTTTGGGGTGATTCTCGCCGGCGTCCCGTTGTATTTTCTGACAGTTGGAAAGCGCACCCGCCAATAGTCACGTAGTACGTTGGCACTATAGGAGCGCACGTCCGGACCGCTGTACATTTCCACGTCTGTTTTTGTGACAGACTTCACGGTTCGTGTCCGGACCCGCGGGGACAGTCGGTGTGTAACGGCTGGGTTGCAGAGCTCCCTCAGGCACTGCAGCGCTTGAGTCTCCTCGATATCCATGACGGACGCGATCGCCGGATCGGCAGTCTCTACCTCGTGGGTTCAGGAGAACACCAGGAATGCGTCATCTATGGCGGAAGGCAGCGCTGCTGGCAGCGCTGGCAGTCAGCGCCATGCAGGGGGCCCAGGCTCAGGGCGTCACCTCCGGCTCCATCGTGGGCAAGGTGACGGGGCCGAACGGACCCATCGTCGGGGCCCGCGTGGTCGCGGTGCATGAGCCCTCGGGCACCCGCTACGAAGTCCTCAGCCGCGCCGAAGGGCGATTCACGATGCCCGCGGTCCGCGTCGGCGGTCCCTACACGGTCACTGGCCGAGCGCTCGGCTTCGAGGCCAATACGCAGTCGGGCCTCGAGGTGACACTCGGTACCTCCACCGACGTGACCCTCGAACTCAAGAACGCGGTCGTGCAGCTCTCGGGCGTGCAGGTGACCGCCACCGGCGGCGCCCTCTCGTCGCGCACGACCGGCGCCACCACGACGATCACGTCGCAGCAGATCCAGGCGTTCCCGACCATCGGCCGTACCCTCAACGACTTCGTGCGTCTGACGCCGCAGTCGGGCCGCTCCGGCTCCTTCGCCGGCATGGACAACCGCCTGAACAACATCACGCTCGACGGCTCCTACTACAACAACTCGTTCGGCCTCGGCTCCTCGCCGGGTGTGCGCACGGGTGTCTCGCCGATCCCGATCGACGCCATCGAGCAGCTGCAGGTCAACGTGGCGCCGTATGACGTGCGCCAGGGCAACTTTGTCGGCGCCGGCGTCAACGCCGTGACCAAGTCCGGTACGAACGAGTTCAAGGGCGGCTTCTACTATACGTGGCGCCATCAGGGGCTCGTCGGCGACAGCTCGGCTGGCCTCTTTGTGAGCCGCGGGACGTTCAAGTTCAGCCAGCCGGGCGGCTACATCAGCGGCCCGCTCATCAAGAACAAGCTGTTCTTCTTTGCCGACTACGAAAGCGATGAGTTGACGCAGCCCGGCAACACCTGGTTCACGAACAGCGGCTCGCAGCCGCTCGTCGGCAACCAGACGCGCGTCCTCGACAGCGACATGCAGACGCTGCAGCAGTTCCTGAAGGAGAAGTTCAACTACGACACCGGTCCGTATCAGGGCTGGAACCTCGCGGTCCCGTCGAGTCGCGTGATCAGCAAGATCGACTGGAACGTGAACAACAACAACAAGTTCAGCTTCCGCTACAGCCGCCTCCGCTCGCAGTCGGACCAGCCGATCTCCAACTCGAACGCGCTGGGCTTCGGGAATCGCCGCGACAACAATCAGTCGATGAGCTTCCAGAACTCCGGCTACGCGATCATGGAGAACAGTGACTCGTACATCGGCGAACTGAACTCCCAGTTGGGCAATGGTCGGTTCTCGAACCAGATCATCGGCGGCTACACGAGCAATGTCGAAGACCGCAAGTACAAGCTCAACAGCCTGTTCCCGCTCGTCGACATTCTGAACAACGGCACCAACTACATCTCGTTCGGCTTCGAGCCGTTCACGCCGAACAACCAGCTGCAGTACAAGACGTGGCAGCTGCAGGACAACTTCACGGCGTATCTGGGCCAGCACGAGCTCACGGCCGGTGTCACGTTCCAGAAGTACAACTCGAACAACGTCTTCTTCCCGGGTGCGCAGGGGGCCTACATCTACAACTCGCTGGCGGATTTCTACGCCGACGCGAATGGCTACCTGAGCAACCCGAACCGCACCACGGCGCCGGTGACGCTTAACCGGTACCAGGTGCGCTACAACAACATCCCGGGGAACACCGAGCCGGTGCAGCCGCTGCAGGTGATGACGTACGGGGCCTACCTGCAGGATGAATGGCGTCCGTCACGCACCCTCAAGGTCAACATCGGCGCGCGCTTCGACCTGCCCGTGTTCAGCAACACGGCGTACAACAACCCGCTCGCGAACAAGCTGGCGTTCATCAACCGCGAGGGGCGCTACCAGTTCTACAACACGGGCAAGATGCCCAACGCGAACATCCTGATCTCGCCGCGCGTCGGCTTCAATTGGGATGTGAGCGGTGACCGCAGCCTGATCCTGCGTGGCGGTACCGGTGTGTTCTCGGGCACGCCGCCGTACGTCTGGGTCTCGAACCAGGTCGGCAATACCGGGGTGCTCACCGGCTTCGACCAGCTGTCGAACACCTCGCTCCGCCCGTTCACCCCGAACGTCGATGCCTACAAGCCGACGTCGGTGACCGGCGCGCCGGCCGCGTCGTACGAGCTCAACGTGACGGCGCCCGGCTACACGTTCGCCCAGCAGTGGCGCACGACGTTGGGCATCGACCGCAAGCTGCCGTGGGGCTTCATCGCCACGCTGGAAGGCATCTATGGTCGCGAGCTGAATGGTCCGTACTACATCAACGCGAACCTGCCGCTCGCCCAGACCAACTTCAACGGCCCGGATCGCCGCATGCGGTGGACCAGCAACCGCATCAACAGCAACGTCACGGCGAACTACGTCATCGACAACGCGACGAACGGCTACAACTACAACCTCGCGGCGTCCATCTCGAAGACGTTCGCGAATGGCCTCGTCGCCAAGACGGCGTACTCGTACGGTATCGCCCGCAACTCGTATGACCCGGGCTCGACGGCCGCCACGAACTGGACGGCCAACGGCACGCCGAACGATCCGAACAACCCGGGCCTCGGCTACTCGGACTACACGCCGGGCAAGCGCTTCTTCCTGGCCCTGTCGTACCGTCATGAGTACTTCAAGATGGGCGCGACGACGATCGGTCTCTTCACGCAGGCCCAGACGCTTGGCGTGGCGAGCTACGTCTTCTCGGCCGACGCCAACGGCGACGGCGCGGCGGCCAACGACCTGATCTATGTGCCAAAGGATCAGTCGGAGATGCGCTTCCAGCAGTACTGCGTGAACGCGTCGGGCACGGTGCTCAGCAACTGCGCCACCGCCGTGAAGACCTTCACGGCGGCCGATCAGGCGGCGGCCTGGGATGCCTACATCGCGCAGGACAAGTACCTCAAGACCCGCCGCGGCCAGTACGCGCAGCGCAACGGGCTCTTCCTCCCCGTCAACTTCCGCACCGACCTGGGCATCACCCAGGAGCTGTTCCGGAACGTCGCGGGCCAGAAGAACACGATCTCGATGCGCCTCGACATCCTGAACGTGGACAACCTGATCAACAAGAACTGGGGCTCGGGCTGGCGCGTGACCTCGACGTCGCCGCTGATCCCGCTGGGCGCCGATGCGAACGGGGCGCTGACCTACCGGCTCCGCAACCTCGGCACCGATCTGCTGAACAAGACCTTCCAGCACACCGCCGGCGTGAATACCGGCGATACCTGGCGCATGCAGCTCGGCCTCCGGTACACGTTCAACTGATCCCCGTGTGATCGGTTCGGCTCTCCTTCGGGAGAGCCGGCGAGGGTCATCCGCCCGGCTCCGGCCGGCGGGTGACCCTCGCGGCGTTCCGGGCTGTTGGGAGGGACAGGATGCTTGGCGGGACCGTGACCGACCTTTCCTTGAATCGCTCACCCTGCCGGCCTAGCTTTTCGCTGCTCCCGACGACGGCCGTCCCTTTCGATCCGTCCGGGAGTGATCCTCCTCCCTCATACGGATTTCACGCTATGCGCATGATGCGTTGGCTGAGCGCGGCCCTCGCCGCCCTGAGCCTTTCGGCACTGCCAGCCTCCCGGGCCTTCGCCCAGGGCAACACGACCGGCGCTATCGCCGGCCTTGTTACCGACTCCAAGAAGGGTCCGGTTGGCGCAGCCGTCATTGAAGTTCGCAACGTCGCCAACGGCGGCCGCGCGTCCGGTACGACCCGCGAGAATGGCCGCTACTACATCACGAATCTCGAAGTCGGCATCTATACGGTGACGGTGCGCCGCCTCGGCTTTGCGCCGGAGACGCGTGAGAACATCGTGGTCAGCCTGACGCAGGCCGCGGCGGTGGACTTCCAGCTCAAGGAAGCCGCCGTGCAGCTGCAGGCGCTCACCACGCGCGCGGCGGCGGCGGCGGCGGAGTTCGCGCCGACCCGTCAGGGTGCCCAGACCGTCGTGTCGGATACCCTGGTTCGTCGCCTCCCGACGCTCAACCGCGACGTGACCGACCTTGCCCGCATGAACCCGCAGGTGAACGTCAACGCCAATGGCAACATCTCGGCGGCCGGTCAGAACAACCGCTTCAACAACATCCAGATCGACGGCGTCTCGCTCGCGAACCGCTTCGGTCTTGGCGCGTCGCCGACGGTGGGCGCCCAGGTCAACGGTCGCGCGCTTCCGCTCGACGCCATCAAGGAATTCCAGGTCCTCATTTCGCCGTACGACGTGCGCCAGGGCAACTTCACCGGCGCCCTCGTAAACGCGGTGACGCAGTCGGGCACGAACAGCTGGAAGGGCTCGGCGTTCGTGACGTATCGCGACCAGCAGATGGCGCGCGACACGAGCTTCCTGCGCACGCGGCCGTTCACGCGTCGCCAGCTCGGCGCCTCGTTCGGCGGCCCGATCCTCAAGGACAAGCTCCGCTTCTTCGCCACGGTCGAGACGAGCCAGAACCTCAACCCGGTCGCCGGCCCGTACTTCGATCCGTCGCTCGCGAACGGCATCGCCAACAGCACCTCGGCGACGGCTCGTATCACGCAGGCGCAGGTCGACTCCTTCACGACCAAGCTCTCGAGCTACGGCATTGCGGCCGGCAGCCCCGGGCTCGTGTCGGTGGAGAACCCGCTGCTCAACACCTTCGCCCGTCTCGACTGGCAGGTGAGCGGCAACACCCGCGTGGTGCTCCGCAACATCTACAATGACCAGCAGCAGGACGATTTCTCGCGCTCGCTCGGGACGTTCAACTTCACGTCGAACCAGTTCCGTCGCACGGAGAAGTCGAATCAGACGGTGATGCAGGTGTTCTCGAACTTCGCCAACGGGTTCTCGAACGAGTTCACGGCCGGTGCCACGCGCACGCGCTTCAAGCGCAACCCGAGCGTGATTGCCCCGCAGATCCTCGTCCAGAACATCGGCGGCACGGGCTCGGGCGTCGGCTTCCGCGCCGGGACCGAGAACAGCTCGCAGGGCAACCAGCTGAACGAAGATCTGTACGAGATCGCGAACAACTTCACCATGCCGCTCGGCAACCACATCGTGGCCATCGGCACGCGCAACGAGATCTACAAGGCGTACAACGCCTTCCTCCAGAACTCGTACGGCAACTACACCTTCAACACCCTCGCCGACTTCGTTGCCGGCCGCCAGGCGGCCAGCTTCAGCGGCTCGGGCGGTCTGGGTGGTGATGTGGCGGCCAACTTCACGGCCGGCCAGTTCGCGGTGTATGCGCAGGACCAGTGGCGCGTGACGCCGCGCTTCACGACGACCTACGGCATCCGTTTCGACGCGCCGTACTTCTTCGACAAGCCGTCGTCGTCGCCGGCCGTGGTCCGTGACTTCGGCATCAACACGTCGGAGCTGCCGAGCGGTAAGTGGCAGATCTCGCCGCGTATCGGTTTCAACTGGGACGTCACGGGTGATCAGACGAACCAGCTCCGCGGTGGTGTCGGTCTCTTCCAGGGCATCCCGGCGTACGTCTGGATGTCGAACCAGTACCAGAACACGGGCGTTGGCCTCGCGCAGATCACCTGCGGCGGCGGCGTGTCGGCCACGAACGGCACGGCCCCGGCGTTCACGCCGACGCCGGTGGCGCCGCGTGGCTGCGGTCTCCGCACCAACGGCTCGGCCGGTCGCTCGCTCGACGACGGCACGTTCCTCGGCACGGTGAACGTGGCCGATCCGAACCTCAAGTTCCCGCAGCTGCTCCGCGCCACGTTGGGCTACGACCGCAAGCTGCCGGGCGACGTGGTCGCGACGTTCGAAGGCCTGTACTCGCGCAGTATCAACAACTTCTTCTACAACAACATCAACATCCCGCAGACGGGTCGCATCGACGCCCAGGGCCGCACGGTCTTCGCCAACTTCCCGGCGACCGGCATCCCGACGGTGGCGCCGCTCTTCCCGGTCTACGGCTCGAACGTGATCCAGCTGTCGAACCAGTCCAAGGACTACTCGTACAGCGGCACGGGCCAGCTGCGGAAGCGCTTCAGCCGGGCGTTTGAAGGCGCCCTCGCCTACACGTACAGCCGCGCCTTCTCGGTCACCGACCTCACGTCGTCGGTGGCGCTCTCGAACTGGCAGTTCGGCCGCGTGTACTCGGGTGTTCAGACGAACAAGGACCTCGGCCCGAGCATCTTCGACCAGCCGCACCGCATCCTCTTCAACGGCACCTACACGGCGCCGTGGAAGAAGAACCAGACGTCGGTGACGATGTACTTCAACCGGCAGTCGGGCACGCCGTTCACATACGTGTACGGCGGCAACGCGGGCCGTGGCGACATGAATGGCGACGGCTCGAACGCGAACGACCCGATCTACATCCCGACGGGCCCGAGCGATCCGAAGCAGCCGTTCCAGAACACCACGATCGCCGGTGTGGCCTACACGGCGGCGCAGCAGGCGGCGGCGCTCGACAAGTTCATCGCCGACTACCCCTGCCTGGCCAACCAGCGTGGCCAGCTCATGAAGCGCAACAGCTGCCGCAACCCGATGTTCGATCGCGTCGACCTGACGATCGAGCAGCAGCTGCCGCAGATCCGCGGCGAGCGGTTCACCGCGCGCGTCGAGATCTTCAACTTCGCCAACTTCCTGAACAGCAAGTGGGGCCAGTTCCGCTCGGCGACGGGCAACGCGAACCTCACGCTCATGCAGGTTCAGGCGATGAGCAGCACCGACGCCGCGACGCAGGTCCCGGTCGCGACCTTCGACCCGGGCTTCATCCGGTTCTTTGGTGGGGCGAGCGCGAGTCAGTTCTATCAGATTCAGACGTCGCTGCGAGTGTCGTTCTGAGCTGACAGCGGTTGTTGAAAGGATTGGGGCGGCGCCGGTGGCGCCGCCCCTTTCTTTTTGGGTGAACCCCTGAGAGCTCAGGGGGGAGGACGCCAGGGGGTTGGGGTCAGGACTGCGGGGGCTGCGAGGCTCGGTGCAGGTGGTGTGCTCGCAGGGCGAAGAGCATGCGGCGGAGTTGGCTACTCTCCTCTAGCAGTGGATCTATCGTACCGACCGTCGGCGATAGGGCCTTGATGATTCGCAGATGCGTGTCGCACTCATTGAGGCTGCCGATGGCGATGCCAAGATGTCGTGCGCAGACCTGATCCGAGGGTTGGCCGACGCCTTCGGAGATGTTTGCCGGTACGGCACACGCCGCGCGGGACAGTTGCGACGCCATACCCGGTGCCTCACGCGCGCGAACGCGCCGCGTGAGCCGCGTGCAACGCACCGCGAAGTCGATCGCGCGGCGGTACACCATGAGATTGTTGGGATCTTGCATTCCCCAACATGCGAACGAAGGCGAAGCCGAGTCTCACCAATTGCACGCGCATTGTGCCAATTCCACGCAGTCCTGACCCCCACCCCCTGACATCCTCCCCCCTGAGCTCTCAGGGGTTCACCAAATGAAAGGGCGGCGCTTTCAGCGCCGCCCCATCCTTTCTCAAAAGATCTTCAAGTTTATGTACTTCCGAGGATTCCTCTTGATATCCGCCGCCAACGAATCCAACCGTATCAACAGCGTATCCACTCTCGCGTATACCGCCGGATCATTCATCAGCTTCCCAGCGGTGCCGGTGCCGTTCGAGAGCTTGTCGGTCAGCCCCTGAACTTTCGTATTCGTCGCCCGCAATTCCGTCGCGAGCTTTTCGAACGACGCTGACGTCGCGCGGAGGTTCACGATCGTCGAGTCCACCTTCGACGAGTCCACGCTCGAGAGCGTCTTGCGCACCTGCTGCTGCGTCATCGTCAGCTGCTTCGACTGCTCAGCGGTGACGGCGGAGAGCTGGGCAACGAGCTTGGTGAGATCGTTGAGCGTCTTGCGGACTTCCTTAATTCCACCGCTGTCCACGAACTGCCCGCGGGCTTCGCTGGTCAGGGCGCGGACGTTCACCGCGATCGAGTCGCCCTTCTCGAGCAGGGCGGTCATGCCGGGCGCGCCGGCACCGGTGTTGACGGTGTCGCCGGCGGGGATGAAGCCGGTGGCGCCCTTGATCGGGGTGAGCGCGACCAGCTGGTCGCCGAAGATGCCGTTCGGTTCGACCGACGCCGAGGTGCCCGCCGGGATCTTGTATTGCTGCTGCACCTGCAGCTTCACCGCGATCGTGCCGTCGGGAATCAGTTCGACCTGATCCACGAAGCCGACCTGCACGCCGGCGAGGAGCACCGGCTGCCCCTGCTTGAGGCCGGCGCCCCACGGGAAGCGGGCATAGAGCGGATAGCCGCGCGCGAGGCCGCCGCGGGCGATCCAGATCGTGCCGCCAAGGGCGAGGACGACCGCCACCAGCAGCAGCAGGCCCACCAGCAGTTCGTCGCGTCGAGTTCTAGACATAGGGGAGAGGAAGCGGGGGAGGCGCTCAGGCCTGAATGAAGGGCGCGAGGACCGCCGCCACGATGGCGTCCAGCACGAGAATCGACACCGAGGCGATTACCACCGCGAGCGCCGTCGAACGACCCACCCCTTCGGCACCGGCCTCGGTCACGTACCCCTCATAGGAGCACACGAACGCAATCGCCGCGCCAAAGAGCGTGGACTTGATGAGCGAGTAAATCACCTGAAAGGCCGCGAACGACAGCCGCAGGCCACTGAGAAAGTCGGCGGTGCGGACGTCGGTGGCCGTCACGAGAATCGCCCACGCCGAAAAGATGGCCGTGGCGTTGGCGAGGATCGTGAGCGTCGGCAGCATGATCACGCCCGCGATGAACCGGGGCAGGGCGAGATAGGCGACCGGATCGAAGCTCAGTGTTTCCAGCGCATCGATCTGTTCGGTCACCCGCATCGTCCCGATCTCGGCGGTCATGCGGGCCCCCACGCGCCCGGTGAGCACGAGGGCGGTCAGTAGCGGTCCGAGCTCGAGGACGATGGACTGGCGCGTGATGAGGCCGACCACCGACAGCTGCACGCCCGGGAAGAGCTGGTAGCGCGTCTGGAAGGCGGTCACGCCCCCCAGAAAGGCCGCCACGATGACCGCGAGCGGGACCGAGTCCACGCCGATGTTCTTCATCTGCCGGATCGTTTCCGGCAGCCAGGTCCCCGGGTCGCGCAGTCCGCGCACGATATCGCGCGCGAAATAGCCGCGCTTGCCGAGCGCGCGCAGAATGCCACCAGTCCGCCGCTCGGCGAGGCGGAGCACCATATCCATACCGAGCATCAGCGGAGGGTCAGGGAAACGGGGCGGGCGCAGCGGCTCACGTGCGTACCCGGTAGAGCAGCACGAGCGCGAATACGCCCACCACGACATTGGGCATCCATGCCGCGTAATCTGGCGGCATCAGCCCTTTTCCGCCGATGGCCTTGGTCAGCTGGATGAGGACCAGGAAGAGCACGGTGGTCGCCAGACTCACCGCGATACCGTAGGCGGCGCCGCCACGCTGCGAGCTGGTCGCCAGCGGCGCGCCAAAGAGCGCAATGATGAGGCAGGTCACCGGGATGGCCAGCTTGAGCATCCGCTCGACCTTGAGCTGGTTCACATCGGCGCCCGAGCGCTCGAGGGTGCGGATGTAGCGGCTGAGCTCGACGAACCGCATTTCGGCCGGCTCACGCTCGCTCGCCCGGAGGTCCTGCGGGGATTCGTGGAAATTGCGGTCGCGCAAGGAGTCGAAGCTGAAGGAAAAGTCCGTCGTCGGGCTCGGGGTCACGTGCATGACCCCCTTCTTCAACGTCCAACCGCGCGCATCGTGCCACTCGGCCGTGGCGGCCGCGACCAGCGTGCCCGGCTGTTTGGTGGAGGCCCGCTGCTCGATCTCCAGATTCTCGATGAGCTTGGGCTTGAGCTGCAGCGTGTAGATGCGGTAGACCCGCCCCCGGTCGCTGGCAAAGGCGAAGTTGTACCGGTCGCTGTCGCGGGCGCTGTTCTTCCCTTCGATCAGCTTGAGGCGAATGGCGTTGGCCGGCGGCGAGATTTCGGCAAAGACCAGATCGAGGCTCAGTGCCAGCATCGCCATCACCAGAATCGGGGCGATGAACCGGTAGAAGCTGATCCCCGATGCCTTGGCGGCGGTGATCTCGGAATAGCGGGTAAAGGTGCCGATGGAGAAGACCGTCGCGAACAGCACCGCGGCCGGCAGCACCATGAAGAGCGTATCGGGGATCCAGTACAGGTAGCTCAGCGCCACATCCCGCACGGGCAGTTTGCGCTCGGTGTACTTGCGCAGGTTGTCGACCAGGTCGATGACGAAGACCAGGACGGGGAACCCGAGGATCGTGATGCCGAAGATGCGGGTGAACTCGCCGGCGATGTAGCGGTCGAGTGGCGTGATCAGGCGACGGCTCACGCGCGCGCCCCGGCCTTCGCCTCACGACGCAGCCGGCGCGAGGTGCGCCAGTCGTCGAAGCGGTCCTTGAGACCGCCGCCACGCGAGGTGTCGGTCGTGTTCTCGAGTCCCCAGAGCAGCAGTACGCCCGCCACCGTGAAGACGATGTTCGCGATCCACATGGCGAACCACGCCGGGAGCATGCCCTTGTCGGCGAGCGATTCGCCACCCATCAGGCAGACGTAATAGAGACCGAAGACGCCGATGCTCACGCCGATGGTCACGCCCACGCCGCCGCGCGGGAAGCGCAGCGCGATCGGCGGGCCAAAGAGCACGAACACCAGGCAGGCAAAGCTCAGCGCGAACTTCTTGTGAATCTCCACCGCGAGATTGTCGAGCCCCTCGCGCGACGCGAGCAGTTGCACCCGCGAGCCGGCGATCGCGCCCGTGAGCATCGCGATCGTATCCACCGGCTGCGGCTTGGGCATCGCCTTCTGCATGGAGTCCACGCGGATGGAGTCGATGCGCCGAATGGAGTCCTGCCGCACCGAATCGGGGTTCATCGCAATGGCATTGGCGCGCGCCATGGCGATCGAGTCGGCCTTGGTCATGCCGGGGATGCTGCTCATCCCCTGAATCGGCGGCGGCGCCGGCGCCGACGCCGGGGGCTGCGGCTTGGCACTGTCGGGCTTCGCCTTGGCGGTGTCGGCCTTGGGCTTGCTCGTGTCCGGCTTGGCGGGCGGCTGCGCCCCCACCTTGGCGGGGAGCAGCAGCTTTTCCGCCCGGCTCAGGAACTGCTCACAGTACAACACCGCGAGCGGATCGGCTTCGGGGCGATCGCGCGGGGCGGTGACCGCCTGCCCCTTCCTGGCGAGGCGGAAGGCGTAGTCGACGTACTCGCGGCGGATGCGATGAAACTCCGCCGCGTCGCCCCGATAGCGCGCGTGCATCTCGCACACGCTCATCTCGCGGTCGCCCTTGTAGCCGTCGGTCTTCGTGGTCTGAAAACCCTGCGCAATGCCGCCGACCTTCACCGTCTGCGTGATGAAGTACGTGCGCTGCAGGCGACGCACGTCGCCGCGCGTGAACTCCTGCACGTAGCCATTGTACAGCTGCATCTGCAGGTCCTGCCCATTGCTCGCCACCGAGAAGACGCCGCTGTCGGCATAGATCGTCTTGCGCTCGGTGCCCTTCCGCAGGTCGTAGATGGTGACATCCCACATGCGGTTGGTGGCGGCGTCGGTGCGGGCGACGCGCATGAAGAACTGCTCGCTCAGCGGATTGAGCACCTGATCCTTGAGCGCGAGCGTCGGCTTGGTGCGGCCGATGTCCCCTTGCAGGATGCGTAGCCGGTGGTTCGAGGCGGGGAGCACCTGGTCGTTGAACCACACCATGAACAGCGACAGCAGCAGCGCGCACCAGAGCACGGGCGCCATCAGACTGCGCACCTTCACGCCGCTGGCCTTGAGGGCGGTGATCTCATGCTCGGCGGCCATGCGCCCGAAGGCGTAGAGGGTGGCCATGAGCACCGCCATCGGCATCGTCATCGCGACCGTGAACGGCAGCGACAGCACGAAGAAGCGGCCGATGGCCCCCCAGGGGAGGCCCTTGCCGGCCAGGTTGGCCAGCTGGCGCGCGACGTACTGCAGCATGAGCAGGGACGTCATGGCCGACAGGCTGAAAATCAGCGGCCCGACGTGCTCGCGGATGACATAGCGGGTAAGGAGCTTCACGACGTAAATTCCCCGATGACTACCCGCATAATCAAGGGCGCACCGTAACGAGTTCTATCGGTTGCGCTCGCAGCTCGAGACCGTACCGCGGCGCCGGGGGCAGCCGCTGGTACCCCACGACCGGAGTTCGGTGCGCAGGCTGTGGTCCGGAGGGTCCAGGGGCAGGGTCGGGCCGGTGGTCCGGAGCGCTGCGGCGGTGGGTCTGGGGCTCCTCGTGGGGCTCGCCGCGGTCGCGCGTCCGCTGGCCGGTCAGGGTGGCCCCCCCCGGGATACCACCGCCCGCCGCGACACCACGACCCGGCGTGACTCGACCGCCCGGCCGGCCCCCCTCGTGCCGCTGGCCCCCACCAACCCGGCGGCCGCCAACGCGGCGGCCAACGCCGCCCGGGACCTGTTGGGCGACAATCTCGGGCTCCGGCTGAATGCCCGGCTCGAGTCCAAGATGGAGCGCCTCAAGAACGACCGGTGCACGGCGGCGCAGCGGACCATCCTGGGAAACAACTGCAACGGGCTCTGGAACCCGATCTTCGACGTCCAGTTCGACCTGAAGTCCAAAGGCACCGTTGGTGACCGGCTGGCCGTGGACGTCGACTACAACTCGCAGAACGAGTTCGACGCCAACAACACCATCGGGCTGCGCTACAACGGCAAACCCACCTCGTGGCTGCAGTCGCTGCAGGTCGGCAACGTCAGCTTCGTCACCCCGGCGTCGCGCTTCCTCACGGCCGGGATCCCGGCCGGCAACTACGGCGTACAGGCCGAGGGCAAATGGGGGCCGATGCGCTTCAGCGGTATCGTGGCCCAGCAGAAGGGGCTCGTCTCGCGCGACAATCTGTACACGATCGGCGGGCGCACCCAGCAGGCCGTGAACCGCGTCATCGAAGACATGCAGATCGAGCCGCGCCGCTTCTTCTTCACGATCGATCCGCGGCGGCTGGGGGGCTTCCCCAACATCGATATCCTGAACCGCGCCCGGCTGCGTCAGCTGGCGTCGACCCTTCCGGATTCGGTGCGCCCGGTCAAGCTCGTGGTCTACCGGCAGGACATCACCGGCGCCAACCAGAACCCGCGCGGGCCGCAGCTCAGTGTGCGCGGGGCCCGCAACAGCGCCCGCCAGACCTACGAGGTGCTGCGCGAAGGCGTGGACTACTACGTGGACCCCACGCTCCTCTGGATCGTGCTCGTGCAGCCGCTGATCGAGGGGCGCGAGCGCCTCGCCGTGGCCTACGAGGTCAACGTGGCCGGCACTCCCGGGCGCAACGAAAACACCGGCGGAACACCCGACTTCGAATTCACCGCGGCGCCGCAGTACGCCAACCTCCTCTGGGAGCCGGAACTGCAGCCGGCCAACGCCGCGTACTTCCTGCGCGAGATCAAGTCGGTCTATCGGCTGGGCGGCGCCGATCTGCGGCGCGAGTCGCTCGCGCTGCGCATCGTCACCGGCACCTCGGGCGATCAGGAAAAGCCGCTCGATCCGTCGCGCGGCGAGACCTATCTCCGCCTCTTCGGCGTGGCGCAGGCCACGAACCCCGCGCTGCTCGATGTGGAGAACCGCGTCTGGCCGCGGCCGAATGACCCCAACGTGCGTTCGATCTTCTCCGGACTCACGCAGGACGCGCTCATTCGCGACCAGTTCCTGATCTTCCCGTCGCTGCAGCCCTTCGCGCGCGCCGGTCTGGCGCAACCGTTCGCGAACCCGGCCAACGACACGCTGTACAGCTTCCCCAACGAGTACTTCAATACGGCGCAGCGGCCGCAGGCGATCTACCGCCTCATGCTGCACTACGAGACGGACATCGGCGCCGGCGACGCCACCGGGGATACCCGCACCATCACACTCCCCACCACGCAGATCCGCCGCTTCTCCGAACGCGTGGTGCTCGATGGGCGCGACCTCGTGCGCGATCGCGACTACACGATCGAGTACGACCTCGGCCTCATCACCTTCGCGCGCGCCGATACACTCTTTGCCACTGCGCGCCAGGTGAGCGTGCGCTACGAGGAGAATCCGCAGTTCCAGGTGACGACGCCCACCACGATCCTGGGCTTCAACTCCACCTTCCCGCTCGAGAACGGGCAGTTCGCGTTCACCGCCATCTCGCAGCGGCAGCGCTCGTCGCTCACGCGCCCGTCGCTGGGTCTCGAGCCGATGGGCTCGCTCGTCGCCGGGGTCACCGGCAACCTGCACTGGGACGCCACGGCCATCAGCAAGGCACTCGAGCGCCTGCCGCTGCGCCCGTCCACCACGCCATCGCGCATTGGCCTTCGCGGCGAGTTTGCGGTGAGCAAGCCGCAGCCCAACGCCGCCGGTCAGGCCTATCTCGAAAGCTTCGAAGGCGCCGCCAACACGCCCATCAGCCTCGCCGAGTCCAACTGGTACTTCGCTTCGCGGCCGGCGCTCGGCAGCACCTTCGCGGGGCAGGGGAGCAGCACCCTCGCGCTCAATCGCGCGGCCACGCTCGCCTACCAGAACTTTGGGGTGAGCACCACCGGCGGCATCGCGCGCTTCACCCAGGCGCAGATCGATCCCTCGGTGCGATTGGTCGGCAGCGGGGCCGACGCCGCGGCCGAACTGCTCTGGCTCACGCTTTATCCGCTCAAGACGGGCGGCATTTTCGATCAGGCACCGGGCAGTGCGCAGCGGCGCTTTGCGTGGACCATCGGCGACCGGAGCCAGGTCGGCCTCACTCCGTCGGGGCGCCGCTGGCGTTCGATTCGCCGAGTGCTGAGCCCCAGCGGGCAGGATCTGTCGGCGGTGGAGAACGTCGAGTTCTTCGTACTCGTGCACAGCGAGCAGGCCAAGCTGCGCCGCAATCCCACGCTGGTGTTCGACTTCGGTGAGGTGTCGGAGAACAGCGTGACCTTCGCCCCCGAAACGCTCACGGTGACGGGGAGCAGCGGCGCGCGCCCCGACAGCACCTATCGCGGCAAGCGGCTGGTCGGCTTCGATCGCCTCGATACCGAACGCGACCCGCTCACGCGCAGCTTCAACGCCATCAAGAATGACGTTGGCCTCGCCGGCGACGTGGCCGACACGCTGGTGGTGGTAGACCGTACCGGTGCCACGCCGGTCACCACGATCAGGAACGGTGTGCCCCTCTGCACGCAGGCCGTCGCCGCCATTCAGGCCCTGGGCGACAGCCGCGTGAACTGCACCGTGCGCAACAACCGCATGGACGAAGAGGATATCGACCTCGACGGGCAGCTCAATCTCAACGCCGCGAGTGTCGAGCAGGAAGCGATCAAGCGGTTCACGGTGGACCTGAGCGACAAGCGCACCTGGACGCGCATCGGTGGCTGCATTCAGCAGCGTGATTCGACGAGTACGGGCGTGACGGCCGACTCGCTCTGCTGGGTACAGGTACGCCTCAACTGGCGGGCCCCGACCGAGGTGCTCAACGCGCCCAACGAACGCCGCATGCGCGCCTTGCGCGTGACGATGGTGTCCAACGCGCTCACCGCCGATGACGACTTCGTGCGCATCGCCATCGCCAACCTCCGCCTCCCGGGCGCGCCCTGGCTCAAGCGCAGCGCCGAGCCGCTGAGCGGCATGGCGGGCGACTCGAGCGGCACCGTGGGCGGCTACGTCATCGCCGGAGTCGTCGGTACGACCGACTCCACGGCCACGCTCCCCTACGCCTCGCCGCCGGGCGTGGTGGATGCGCCCGAAACGCGTCTCACCGGCTACGAGGTGGCACGCACGCAGGTCAACGAACGCGCGCTGCGCCTGCAGGCCGGCTTGCCGGGGCGGCAGTTCCGCACCTTCGATCGCGCCGAGGCGTTCTTCCGCTTCCGCAGCGGGACGCAGACGTTCATGGGCTATCGCACGCTGCGCCTCTGGATGCGCGGCCGCGGCAACGGCTGGGGGCCCAACGGAGAGCTCAACGGCTACATCAAGATCGGCCGCGACGAGAACAACTTCTACATGTACCGCACGCCGGTGAACACCGGCGAAAGTCAGAGCGCCTGGCTCCCCGAGGTGCGCGTGGATCTCACGCGCTTCCAGCTGCTGCGCGCGCAGCTGGAAAACGCCTTCCTGCAAGGGAGCAAGGACTCCATTGCCTGCACCGGTGCCGATCTCGAACTCGTGAAGCGCAGCGGCAAACCGCGCGGTGTGAACGTGCGCCGCTACGCGGTCTGTCAGGACGGCTACATCGTGTACAGCGCCGATCCGGCGGTGACCCCGCCCAATCTCGCGGGCGTGCAGGAGCTCGCGGTGGGCATCGTGCGCGTGGACTCCGTGCCGCGGGGCGGCGGCGGGCTACTCGCCAGCGACACGCTCGAACTGTGGGTCAACGACATCCGGCTCGGCGATGTCGTGGACGATATCGGCATGGCCGGCGAGATCGGGCTCAATGTGAACGCCGGTGACTACGCCGACGTGCGCGTGTCCATGAGCCGGCGCGACCCGAATTTCCGACAGCTGGGCGAAACGCCCACGTTCCTGACCACGAGCGGCGTGTCGGTGGGGACCACGCTGCATCTCGAACGGTTCCTGCCGGCGAACCTCGGCTTCGCCATGCCCTTCAGTATCGATTACAGCGGCACCGGGATCGATCAGCTGTTCGTCAACCGCACCGACGTCCGCGCCAGCGGCATTCAGGGGCTCCGGCGACCGAGTGACAAGCGCACCTCCTACAGCTTTTCGCTGCGGCGTGCGACGCCCCTCGCGAACGGTTGGTACGCGCCGCTCGTCAACGCGCTCAATGTGAGTGGCAGCTGGTCCAACATGGGCTCGCAGAGCGCCTTCCAGGAAGCCAATGCGAGTGCCTACAACCTGGGCGGTGGGCTCGCGCTCGAAAGCGACGAACGCACCCACCCCATGCCGGGTGTCATTACCGCGCTCACCAACGTGTTGCCCAGCCGCTGGCGCAATTCGGCGGCGGTGAAGGCGTGGCGTGAACAGAAGGTACGCTGGTCGCCCACGCAATTCCGCCTCAACAGCGCGGTGGCGCGCAATGCCATCACCACCACGAGCTTTGTGAAAGCCGCCGCGGCGCTCAACGACACGGGTCAGGTGGTCAGTGGCCTCAACAACCTCTGGTCGAATACGGCGGCGCTGGAGTTCCGCCCCATTCCGTCCATTGGCGCGTCGGTGAATGCGCGGCAGTTGCTCGACCTGCGCGATTACCGCGACGCCTTCAGCAATCCGCTTACCCCCTTCGATAGCGTCAACCGGGGCATCATCGCCGAGGGTGAGCGGCTGCGGCTCTTTGGCCGCGATGCGGGGCTCGAGCGCGAACGCTCCCTGAGTTCGTCGCTGCTCTTCCAGCCCCAGCTCCGCGGCTGGTGGCGGCCGCGCGCCGACTTCACCAGCACCTTCGGCCTCACCAAGGACCCGAACGCCCTCGTCCTGCTCCGCGCCGATGACACCACCGGCACCTTCCGCCTGCCGCGCCGGCTGGGCGCCGCACAGACCCTCGGCGTGGGCTCGGCGTTCGATGTGGGCCAGCTGCTCGTCGGCCTCGTCGGGGCCGCGCGCAGCCGCTGGCTCTCCCCCATCGATGTGCAGTGGCAGCAGAGCCTCACGTCGAACTACGACAACACGTCGTTCATTCCGGGGTGGGGCTATCAGTTCGGCATGGCCGGCATCAGCACCTTCCGTGGGCTCGACCGTCGCCTGGCCACCTCCGCCGGCCGCCTGCAGCGCACCACGGTGGCCACCGAACTGCGGCTGCCGTTGTCGTTCACGTTGCGGGCACGCGCTGAGCAGGGGACGTCGGAGGCATGGACCCAGCGTTCGGTAGATGGCACGCAGGCGCTGATCACCGGCACGCAGGTGGTCCGCCCAGACCTCAACCTCGCCTGGAACTGGCAGCCGGCGCGCTGGAAGGCCCTTATCAGCAGCGTGATCCTGGGCGGGGGCTATACGTATCGCGAGCAGATCGCGAGTCTGCCCAACGACAACGGGCTCGGCACGGATCTCAACCGCACCCTGTCGTTTTCGCAGCCGCTCTCGGCGTCCATCACCTGGTCAGGGATGGGGAACCTGCGCACCACGGGGCGGCTCACCCGCCAGCACCGCGAAGACCAGCGCCCCGGGGCGCTCATTACGGGCGACAGCCGTCAGGTCGGGTTCAGCGTCGAGCGATCGCTGCCGCTGCCAACGACGTGGAACACCCGCACCGGGCGGATGCAAACCGCGCTGTCGTATCAGAGCGAAACCGCCCGCTCCGAGATCGTGGGCGCCAGCCGCCTCCTCGGGCTCATCCGCGCCGACCGGCCGGCGGTGCTCACCGACAACGGGCGCCGGGCGATCAACCTGAACGCGAGCACCGATCTGAGCGAACTGCTGACGTTCAACCTCACCGGCAGCCATGTGGTGTCGTTCGATCGCACGATCAACCGGCAGTTCTCGAATCTGGTGTTCAGCGCGGTGCTGCAGATGAAGTTCTTTGCGGGGGAGTTGCGGTAGCGCAGACGCGTCGCGGGACTGCGTCGTTCGAGCACCGCCTGCGTTATTTGGGTTACCGCGAGGGCCGCTGGGGTGTGCATTGTCGCGGCATGGCGACCTCCTCCGAAAAGCAGGCCCTTGGCTTCCTGGTGCTCATCGCGCTGATCGGCGCGGGGGTTCAGGCTGTGGGGGTGTCGCGCTTCGAGCGGCAGGCGGTGGCGGCCGGGGGGCTGGCTGGCGGAGACGCGGGGGCGGCGGCGTTGAGCCGCCAGCTGGCGGCGGTGGATTCGGCGAGGGCGGCGTCGCCGAGGGGGCGGTCGCGGGGGCGGCGGGTGGCCAATCGGAGCGCCGACTCGTCATTCGCCGGCCCCTCTTCCAGTAAGCGGAAGTCGCGGGGCCCCGCTCAGGAGCCGCCTCCTATTGATGTGAATACGGCCACCGCGGCCGAACTGGAGCGATTACCGAGAGTCGGACCGGCACTCGCGCAGCGCATGGTGGCGTGGCGGGAACGCCATGGCCCGTTCGGGGGGCCGGAGGACCTCCGTCACGTGCGTGGCATCGGCCCTTCCACCGTTCGCCTGCTCCTGCCTCTCGTGACGTTTTCCTCACGGCACAGTCCCTTACTCAGTGAGGGCCCTCCATCCATTGCGCCTTTCCTTGATGACGTCGTCTGACGGAACTCCTTATCCATGGCTGCACCCGCTAGTCCGCTGACTGGACGCGCTACCGAAAAACTTGGCGAACTGCTGGTTCGCGAAGGGCTTCTGACGCGTGAGAACCTGACCCGTGCGCTCGCCGAACAGGCGCAGTCGCCGGGGCAGCGTTTGGGGTTGACCGTCGTCAAGATGGGATTGGTCTCCGAAACGGACGTCGTGCGCATGCTCGCGCGGCAGTACCGCATGCCGGCCGTGGACCTGTCGAAGTTCGAAGTCGACACGCGTCTCCTGAAGCTCATCCCCGCCGAATTGGCGTCGAAGCACACGGTTCTGCCGCTCAAGCGTGACGGTCGCCAGCTCACCGTGGCCATCGCCGATCCGAACGCGATGGCGGTGGTCGACGACCTCAAGTTCATCACGCGCTACGACATCGTCCCCGTGCTGGCGGGCGAGTACTCGATGCGCGCGGCGATCGAAAAGCATTACGAGTCGAATGAAATCCACATGCAGTCGCTGCTGCAGGACATCGCAGCGGAAGACGACGATGTGGAAGTCCTCGAGAACCAGGAAGACAGCGCCGATGCCAGCGTGCTCGCGGCGCAGGTCGATGACGCGCCCGTCGTCAAGCTGATCAACGCCATCCTGGTGGACGCCGTGAACAAGGGCGCCTCGGACATTCACTTCGAGTGCTTCGAGCACGAGCTCCGCGTGCGATACCGCGTGGACGGTGCGCTGCAGGAGGTGATGAAGCCGCCCATGAAGATGCGCGCGGCGCTCATTTCCCGTTTCAAGATCATGGCGTCGCTCAACATCGCCGAGCGTCGCGTGCCGCAGGACGGGCGCATCAAGCTGAAGGTTGGCCGCAAGGTGGTCGACTTCCGCGTGAGCACGCTGCCCACGCTGTTCGGCGAGAAGGTCGTGCTCCGAATCCTCGACAAGGGCAATCTGACGCTCGAGCTCGAGAAGTTCGGCATCGAGCCGCGCGCCGAGCGGGAGCTCATGGAGGCGATCTCGAACCCGTACGGCATGGTGCTCGTCACCGGCCCGACGGGCTCGGGGAAGACCACCACGCTCTATTCGGCGCTCTCCAAGATCAATACCGGCGACACGAACATCATGACCGCCGAAGATCCCGTCGAGTACAATCTGTATGGGATCAATCAGGTGCTGGTGCGCAGCGAAATCGGCATGACCTTCGCGGCGGCGCTCAAGGCGTTCCTGCGGCAGGACCCGAACGTCATCATGGTCGGTGAGATCCGCGACCTGGAGACGGGCGGTATTGCCATCAAGGCCGCGCTCACCGGCCACATGGTCATGAGCACGCTGCACACGAACTCCGCGCCCGAGACCATCACGCGCTTGCTGGACATGGGGCTCGAGCCGTTCAACGTGGCGTCGGCGCTCAACCTCATTCTGGCGCAACGCCTCGTGCGCCGGATCTGCCCGAAGTGCAAGGTGAAGTACGAGCCGAGTGAGGCGGAGTTTGCGGGCGCCAAGGTGAAGCCCACGAGCACGCTGCGGGAGCTGCGTTTCACGCAGGAGGCGATCGACAACGCCAAGGCCAAGGCGACGCCGGAAGCCGTGCCGTTCCTCGAGAAGCTGTCGCTCGATACCACCTTCGGGGAGCTCCCCTATTTCCGCGGCTACGGCTGCGATGCCTGTGGCGGGACCGGTCTCAAGGGCCGGCAGGGTCTCTATGAGGTCATGTTCATGACTCAGAGCCTGAAGAAGCTGGTGATGCAGAACGCGGACGTGCAGGTGCTGCGCAACGCCGCCATCGAAGAGGGGATGCTGACCCTCCGCATGGACGGCTGGCTGAAGGTCCTGAAGGGGGTCACGACCCTCGATCAGGTCATCCGTGAAACGTCGAATTAAGAAACTGTGACGGTGGCGTTTCCCATGCGCCACCGGTTCGTCCAGCGCGCGGGGGGCTCATTCCCCGCCATTTCCGCTCTGCCCACGCAATGACGCCTCCAGCCCCATCCCCCGTCTCGCTCCGCACCCTCCTCGATGAAATGATCGAGCGGGAGGCGTCCGACTTGCACATCACGGCCGGTGAGCGGCCGAAATTGCGCGTGGACGGCGATGTGGTGAACTCGACCGTGGACCATCTCCTGACGCCGCGCGACACCCTGCAGTTGGCGTACTCGGTCCTCACGGAGAACCAGAAGAAGCGCTTCGAGATGGAGGACGAGCTCGATTTCTCGTTCGGCATCGCGAACCTGAGCCGTTTCCGCGGCAATGTGTTCAAGCAACGCGGCTGCGTGAGCATGGTGATCCGAAGCATCCCCTTCACGATCAAGACGTTCGAGGAGCTGCAGGTCCCGGCGGTGATCAAGGGGTTCGCCGAGCGCCCGCGTGGCCTCGTGCTCGTGACCGGCCCGACCGGCTCCGGCAAGAGCACGACGCTGGCGGCGATGATCGACAAGATCAACACCGAGCGGCGCGCGCACATCATCACGGTGGAAGACCCGATCGAATTCATCCACCGGCACCGCAACTGCATCATCAACCAGCGCGAAGTCGGCTCCGACACCAAGAGCTTTGCGTCGGCGCTCAAGTACGCGTTGCGTGAAGATCCGGATGTGATCCTGGTGGGCGAAATGCGCGACCTGGAGACCATCCAGGCCGCGCTCACGATTGCCGAAACCGGTCACCTCGTGCTGGCCACGCTGCACACGAACAGCGCCGCCGAGGCGATCAACCGCATCATCGACGTCTTCCCGAGCCATCAGCAGAGCCAGGTGCGGGCGCAGTTGGCGTTCGTGCTTGAGGGGATCGTGACGCAGGTGCTGCTCCCCAAGATGTCGGGGCGCGGCCGCGCAATGGCCGCCGAGGTGCTGGTGGTGACGCCGGCGATCCGGGCGCTCATTCGCGACGACAAGGTGCATCAGATCTACTCGCTGATGCAGTCGGGCAAGAAGTTCGGCATGCAGACGCTGAACGACGCGTTGTACCAGCTGTACGTGTCGCGCCAGGTGAGCGCGGACGAGTGCGTCCGGTGCGCGGGCGATCCGAACGAGTTCCTGCGGATGATCGGCAAGTCGCCGACCGACGACGGGGCTCCGGTGACGCCGATCGGAAACCGTGCCACCGATCGCCCGCTGGCTGGGGCGGGCGGCCGACGCTGAGTATCGCAATCCCCCAGGAGATCGGTAATGCCTACGTTTGCCTATACGGCCCGGACCACCAGCGGTGACCTGAAGCAGTCGACGATCGACGCGCCCAGTCGCGACGACGCCGTGGCCCAGCTGCGCCGGCAGCGCCTGACGATCGTCAAGGTCGACGAGGCGAAGTCCACGCCCAAGAAGAAGATGGGCGGCTCGGTCAGCATGCGCGACATCGTCATTTTCACGCGGCAGTTCTCGACGATGATCAACGCCGGCCTGCCGCTCGTGCAGGCGCTCGACATCCTGGCCAAGCAGACCGAAAACAAGACGCTCGCGAGTGTGGTGCGTGAGGTCGTGTTCGACGTCGAGTCGGGTCACACGGTGGCCGACGCGATGCGCAAGCATCCCAAGGCATTTTCCGACCTGTACACGAACATGGTCGCGGCCGGTGAGGCGGGCGGTATCCTCGATACCATCCTGAATCGCCTCGCGATCTTCATGGAAAAGAACGATGCCCTCGTCCGCAAGGTGAAGGGCGCGATGATCTACCCCACCGTGATCATGTGCGTGGCCGCGTTGTGCGTGGTCATCCTGCTGTGGAAGGTCATACCCGTCTTCGCCAGCATGTTCCAGAGTGTCGGCCAGGAGCTTCCGCTCCCCACGCAGGTGGTCATCGGGCTGTCGCACTTCGTGAACGGCTACTGGTGGGCGATCATCGCCGGTGGCGCCGGGGCGGCATTCGCGGTGAAGCAGTACTACGGCACGTCGCAGGGGCAGCTGGTCATCGACCGCTTCCTGCTCAAGGTGCCGGTGCTGGGTGATGTGCTCCGCAAGTCGGCGGTCTCACGCTTCACGCGCACGCTCGGCACGCTCATTTCGTCGGGTGTGAGCATCCTCGACGGCCTCGAGATCACGGCCCGTACGTCGGGCAACCGCGTGGTGCAGGACGCCGTCATGAGCTCGCGCGCCAGCATTGCCGGTGGTGACACGATCGCCGGCCCGCTCCAGAAGAGCGAAGTCTTCCCGCCCATGGTGATCAGCATGATCGCCGTCGGTGAGCAGACCGGTGGTCTGGACGAAATGCTCACCAAGATCGCCGACTTCTACGATGACGAAGTGGACGCCGCCGTGAGCGCGCTCCTCTCGCTGCTCGAACCGGTCATGATCGTATTCCTCGGCGTGGTCGTAGGCGGCATGATCGTGGCGATGTACCTGCCGATCTTCGACATGGTGAATGCGGTGAAGTAGCGCCGCGGTGTGGTGTGGCGGAGCAGGCGCTTTGGAGCGTCTTGGCGCCACATAAACGGAGGAAAAGGCGCACGGTAAAGTGGAGCGGGGCCAGTCGAAAGACCGGCCCCGCTGTTTGTTAGTACGCCGTGTCAGGCTTGGTTTGGACTTTACCGGCTTGCCAGATAACTGACTTGCCGATCCTTGACACCATCAGCACAGAAGGGAGGCCCCGCCGTGGGGCCTCCCTTTGTCGTTCGAGGCGGTGGCCGTGGCGCGCGCCTACTCAGTTCGATGCGCGGCAGGCGGCATCAGCCCGGAGACGAACAGTTGGATCGGGATCGACTGGATCACCCTCACCCACGGGAAGTCTGACGGCCGACGGTGCTCATCGCCCTCGCCGCCGCCCTCGTCGCCGACGAAGTGATCGCACGAGGACAGCGCATCGAAGGCCGAAATCCGCATGAGCTCCGTCGGGCTGAGTGTGTATCGACCGCTGCGGCCAAGCCACGCCTTCACCGCCAGCGGGAAGAGGTAGGTGCCCAGCAACAGGTGATCACGCAGCCCCCACGCCCCCTTGTACGGAGACTGCCCGCGGCCGTGAGCGAACTGGCCGCGCAGGAGATACGCGTCTGCCATCCACTCGTAGACCCTGCTCGGATTCCTGCTCTTCGCCATTCGGTCTTTCAGAGGCGCGTGTTCCCATTTGGTGCCCGGCATCGAGCCGGGCCACGCCGGCGCCCTGTCAAGCAGATCGCGGACAGCTGCGGCGGTGCCGTCCTTGTCCCATACGTCGCAGAGCCGACTGTACGCGCCAACCAAGAGCACAAGCTCCGTCTCCTGGCTGATGGTTGGGCTGTCGGTGTTGGCTGCGTTGAACCCTCGCACGGCGTCGTGCAGTTGGGCGACTCGGGCATCGTCCCGGGCCTCCACGAGCGCATCGAGAAGCGGTCGATCAAGGTCCTCCATCCGGCCCTGCCCGACGTGAAACGGGCGGGGTACCCGATAGTGCTTCGCCGGTACATAGCTCGGCGCAGCGCCATCTCGACGCCTAGAGGTGATCAGTGCGCCGCCAGGTCGGTCAGGCCGGAACCCTTGGACCACGAAATGGAAGGAGTCGCGATTCCAGTACGCGTGCATGAAGAACTGGCGCGACGCGAGGGCAGCGCACGCGACCATCTCGCCGACGAGAAACAGCGCGCCCACGTCCTCGTCGGCCACGTCGTCCGTGGGGCCCGTGGCGGTGCGGAACAGTATGGGCACGCGGGCGATGAGGTCGTCGTCTGTTTTGTCGTAGGCCGCGACGACCTCTCGCACCGCTGTGGCGTGCCCTGGTGGCATGAGGAGCACCGCCGCGCCGAACGGGGCGATGGTGAACTCGCCGACGACGAGCGTTTCTTCTTGAACCGCCCAAGGGAAGAAGGCGACCATCGGCATGTCGGGCGCTACCTACGCATTGCCAGCCGCCACCGCGTACCGCCCGCCGCCCACGTCGCGCACCTCACCGAGCATAGCCAGTGTCTCGAGGTGTCGGCCCACGATCTCGCGTTTGGCGCCGACGAGGCGCTGCACGGCCTCCTCGATGGAGACCGGGGTCGTGGCCGCCATGGACCGCAGGACCGTGATCTGGCCGACGGCGTCGGATGGCCACGGGGTGGCCGCGGCCGAGGCGGTCGACGGTTTCGCTGAAGGCGTCTCCGCCGGAATGCCGAGCGTCGGCGCGGCGGCCGCCGCCTCGTCGGCGCGTCCGAATCGCGGCATCTGGTAGTCGGGGCGCAGCCACCGCACGCTGCCGGCCGCCTCTTCCTCGACCCGACGGTCGTGGAGCGCGACGAGGCGCTCGAGGATCAGTGCGGGGGGCTCGGGCCACGACCAGCCATAGGCCTCGGCGACGAGTGCGTCGAGCTCGTCGTGCAGGTCGCGCAGCGTGCCGCACGCGGCAAGCCGATGCACCTCGTGCTCCAACTTCGACAACGCGGCGCCGGCGCGGAGCTGATCCACGACGTTGTACATCACCGTCATCCCGACCTTTTCACTGCGCGCGAGCGCGTCTTTCCGGTGTCGGTCAAGCCGCTCCGCGCAGTCCGCAATGCGGCTGCGGAGCGCGGGCGAGGGGTCCGGGAATGGGAACGCCTCGAAGCACGGCCCCTTGTTGTACCGCGGGGTGCCGTCGATCCCGAGGCGGCTGCCGGCCGCCAGTGCCCACGCGCCATGAATGGCAGACGACAGTACGCCAAGGTGGAAGGCATCGGCGGAGCCGATGCACACCACCGAGTTGTCGGGCGCCACCTCGCCGTCGAGGAAGACGAAGAATCTGTGCTTGGCTGTCTCCGGAGTTCCGATGTAACGCGGCAAGGCCCGGAGTGCCGCGCGCAACTGATCGTTGGCCCGTCCGAAGTTCCACCAGTTCAAGCGGCGTGCCTGATCCTTGTTGGCGTCGCGCTCCGGCTTGACCCGATCTCGAACAATGTCGAACAGGACGGGGAACGTCCTGGCATCCGCCTCGACCCTGCCGGCGAAATCAATGACGAAGACCTCTCGCGGACGTGTGGTGAGATCCTTTCCATTCCGGAACGGCTTTACCACCCGATCATGTTCGGGCTGCGCTCGCAGAAGCGAACCCTCATGCTTCTCGAGCACGAAGCCGGCGCCGGCAAGCATAAATCCACGTGTGGACAATCCGAAATTCGAGCGCAGCGGGCGCCCAGATGCAGATGCGACATCTGCATGCGCTGTCAGGTCCGCGTTGAGTCGCGGTACCCGATGGGTGGCAGTCACCGCCGCCTCGCCGTCCACTGTCACGAGCGTCGCACTCGTCGGCTCCTTCGCGAACACCACCATGGCGACACGCACGCGTGCGTCCTCGTGGCTGTCGTTCCAGTAGTGATCGGCGATGGCCCAGCACGGGCGGACGCCGAGCGCCGCCGCCGCCTCCAGCACACGCCGGTTCTGCACCTGCGTCACCGACTGCGTGGTGATGAGCCCCGCGCGCAGGGCCTGCCCCTCCGCCACCGCGCGCATGGCGTGGCGGACCCAGTACATCACCAAGTCTGCGGCATCCGGTACATCCGGATACGCAGCCCGCAGCGCTTCGACGTAGCCGTCCCCAAGCGCCTCTCGCTGGCGGAACTGCCCAAGGAACGGTGGGTTCGAGACGATGAAGTCGGCGGCGGGCCACTCCGCTTCGCGGGCGCCCACGTAGGCCGTGTACTCGAGGCGAGCTGCGGGGTCGGGCACGAGCTCGCCGGAGACGGGATGGACCAGACGCGGGGTGGGGTCGGGGCGGTCCTTTTCGGGCACGCGCTCTAGTCGATCCCAAACGAGCACGGCGTCCCGGAGCTCCAGCGTGCCTGTATCCTGCAGGACCGGCTCCGGCGGCTGGACAGCGTGTCGCCGCTTCCAGAACTGGTGGTAGCCGATCCAGAGCGTCAGCTCGGCCACCTCACGGGCCCAGCGCTTCACCTCGATGCCGAGGAAGTTGGCGGGGCCGATCTCCTGTATACGGAGCTCCTGGTGGCCGGTCAGGGCCTCGAGCTCCCGCACCACCTCGTACTCAATGTCCTTGAGCACGTGCATGGTGACGTAGAGGAAGTTGCCCGATCCACAGGCGGGGTCGAGGACGCGCAAGCCCTGCATCCACCCGAGGAAGTCGCGCAGGCGCTGTTCGGCCGTGGCGCGATCCTTGGCCTTCCCGGACTCGCGCAGCTGCAGCACGGCGGCCTGCACGGCCGTCCAGCGCTCGCGCACGGGCTCCTCGACGGTGGGGCGCACCAGGCGCTCGATGAAGGCGCGGGGGGTGTACTCCGCGCCCAGGCGGTGGCGCTCCACGGGGTCGAGCGCGCGCGTCAGCAGGGTCCCGAAGATCGTCGGCTCGACGTCCTTCCAGTCGGCTTTCGCCGCCTCCAGGACGAGCGCGATGTCGGCGCGTTCGAGAGGGAGCGCCTCCGCGTCCTTGAAGAAGTGCCCGTTGAACCGCAGCAGGCTCTCGAACCCGAACATCCCGCCCTCGTCCATGGCGCGCCACAGGGTCTCGAGCGCGCGCTGGAACTTGACCGGGTCGCCCTCCACGCCGGCGCGCTGCACCGTCTGCCGGAAGGCCTCGCGGGGGAGCAGATCGACGTCTTCGGCGAAGCACGAGAACACCACCCGCATCAGGAACTTCGCGACACGCTCGGACGCGAAGCCGCGCGCCTCGAGGGAGGCGGCGAGGGTAGCCAGCTTTCCGGCGATGTCGTTGGTCACGGCCTGCGCGTGCTGCCGGGGGTCGCGCTTCTCCGGGGCCGTCCAGATGTCGCGCAGCAGCTCGATGTCGGTCCGGCGCTGATCGAGCGTGGCCAGATCGATGCGGTGGCCGGCCGCGAAGCCTTGGTACGTCCCGCCCCAGCGGTGGTAGACCAGCAGCGTCTTCGCCACGTCCAGCACGAGCAGGTACGGCGGGGCGGTGCCCGACGGGTCGTGGGCGGCGTACTGGCGCGCCTGGCCGTAGGCCCGGCGCAACGCCACATCCGATGCCCCGCCGTCGACGTCCTTGGCCTCGAGCATGAAGTGCCCGGCCTTGTAGCAGTCCACGAAGCCCTGCGCCTCGGTCCCGTCCCGCGTCACCAGCTTGATCGGGAGCTCGAACTCGTAGCCGCTGCCGGCGGGCATCGGGGCGGGCACGCCCAACGCCTCACACAGTTCGCGGATGTACGACTGGGCGTTCGCCCGCTCGGCGGCCTTGGTGGCGGCCCAGCGGTCGCGCAGGGCGCGGAGGGCCACCTCGGGGGCGACGGCGGCCATTGGGGCGGGCATTGTGGACACAGCACCTCGGGCGGGACGGCGACGCCCCTACGGCCGCGATCAGGCTCGGGGGCTTCATGAACGCGTGGCAAGGTACGGCGTGGGCCTGACGGTGCGCGAGGGGCAAGCTTCTCTTACCGTGCACAACGTTCAAGATCTCGTTCGGTTGGAGGGTCGAGCGGCTCTCCGGCCGGCGCACTCTCCGCCCCTTCACTGGCAGATCACATGTTCACCGCCCGCGCGCGTGTCATCCGGGTTTCCGAGAAGTCCACGAGCACGTTCACCGGCCATCAGGTCATGTGCGAGATCTCGGGCGACGGCATCGCGCCGCAGCAGATCACCGTCGAGGTCTCAAAGACCACGAGCATCGCCGCGGCCGAAGCCGCTGGTCTCCGGCTACTCCAGGCATGGTGTCGCGCCTACCTCAAATCGGTGGACGCCGCCGCCGGCCCGACCCGCTCGCGTTGAAAACAAGAATCGCGGCCGTCGTATCGTTCAGCGTGCCGGTTCGCAGAGCGCGCAGCCGCCGCGCACGAGGGGCGAGAGCTTCACGAACTCATGCTGCTCCGCCTCCGTCAATGCCTGGCCAAGGAGCACGCGCGCGTGGAGTTCCCAATACGTCTGGCGTTGCGCGCAACGTAGGCGCCCGCTCGGTGTGTCCGGCTCCGACGCGTTCCGGTCATGCGGGCTGAGGGAACGGGAAACCGCGCGGCGGGCGAAGGTCATCGTGAGCGAGACGCTGAGGAGAGGACGACATCACCCTACCCTCAGCCGTGGGCTCGGCGGGAGTGGCCGGTGCGACGAACGCTTGCGGGTGGTGCGCAATGCGCCTACCCGCTCGTGAGCTGCTCCTCGGCCCACAGCTCAAAGCGCTTCAGCTGCTTGAGCATCTCCCGCATATCGTTGAGCCGACCGATCTTGGCGCCGTACGAGTAGGCGGTTTTGTTGCCGAGCAGATCTTTAAGCCGGGAGATCTGGGGCTCGTCGGCACGTCCCTTCATGGCCTGCTTCACCCGACGCCATAAGTCATCGTGATTTCCGCGGTTCACCGTCCCACCGAAGCGGGCGGTCAGCGCGTCACCGTACGCTATGGCGGCATGGATGATGAGCACGATGATGGGGTTGCAGTTCTGGCCCTCTTCGGCCACGGCTTCGAGGGTCTCGGCGGCCTTTCGGAAGGCTTGCGCGTCCTGCCGCCGGGAGCCCCACGCCTGCCCATCCGCGATGGCGACCTTCCCCTGTCTAACCATGGTCCGCCTCCGTCGTCGTCGTCGCCTCGGCCTTCAGCACGCGCCGAAGGCGAAGCGCAACGCTGTCTGGATCACTGCCGTGCAGCACGCGAGCGTCCTCCCGGAGATTGTCCCAGAACCCAGGGTTGATGTCAGGAAGCGCGAGCAGTTCCGCGGGACTGAAGGCGATCACGTTGATCGGGACATGCTGCGCGTCGCCCAGTCGGTGCAGGTCGCGCCGTAGGGCTTCCGTCGCGGCATTGGCTTCCGCGGTGTCTACCACCAGCGCGAGGTCGAGGTCGCTCGTGAGGTCGTCGTCACCCCGCGCCACGCTGCCATACAGCCACGCGCCCATCACCGGCGGCACGTGCTCCGCCGCGAGCGCCCGGATCGCTTCGGAGAGCTGGGGGAGTCGCGACCGCTCCGCCGCGAAAAGGGTCTGGATGGCCGGGACCAGCGGATGGGAGGTTTCCAGAGCGTACAGGTGGGCTCCAGGGTCGCCGACCAGCTGGAGCACGCCGGCCGAGACGAGATGATCCACGGTGTGACGCACCGACTTCCGGGTCAGATGCGTTTCACGCATGAGCGTGCTCTGCGTGGTCGGCGCGTCACTCGCGACGAGGCTCCGCAGGACCCGCACGGCCGCGACCGTGCCCAGCACGTGGTCGAGGGGGGTTCGGAGAAAGCTTCGAGCCGGGGGGCGCATACTCAGGAGGCGAGGGCAAGGGGCGAGAAAGCGACGCGGCGACAGGGGATCACGCGGATCCCTACGCCTGAGTGTATACTACACTATACCTGAGAGATAGTGTAGTATACCTCAAGGGTGGTGTAGTACACTTCGTGTATAGTACACTATACCTTTTCGACAACCTCCCTGCGGCCCAACGCCCAAACCGCACCGCATGCTCGCAATCGTTGGCGACATCCACCAAGACATTGACGGCCTCGCCTGGATCGTCGAGCAGCAGCTTCCCCCGGAGGTCACCGTCGTGGTGCAGGTCGGCGACCTGTATCTCAGCGGAGCACCGGGTACCCCGCCCTCGGCGCGATGGCGTCGGCTGGCCCGTCACGTCTACTTCATCGACGGCAACCATCACCACTTCCCTTCGACCCGCGGGCTCACGGCGCCGACCGAAATCGCCCCAGGGCTCAGCTACTGCCCCCGGGGTACGGTGTTGCACCTCGCAGGTCGCCGGGTCGCCTTTCTCGGTGGGGCCGAGACGCACCACATCGCCCCGTACTGGGTACCGGGTGAGGATTGGTGGCCGGAGGAGGAGGCGATCCGCCGGGCCGACGCCGCCCCGCTCCTCGCCCTCCAAGCGGGCGACATCGACCTTCTGATCACGCACACGCCCCCGGCTGACGTGATCGCCGAGCACGGCGGAACCCCGTCAGTCTCAGCAGGGATCGTCCAAGACGTTTGGGACCACTTGGGTCGACCAGAACTCGTCTGCGGCCACATGCATCGCCGGATCGATGCAGGGCGCGTGGTGGTGCTAGATCGGTTCGACTGGGTCTACCGCTGACGGGCACGCGACGGAAACAGGGGCCCCCCCGCCCACACGTCGCAGCGATCACCCGTGACGCTTCGACGCGTCCTTGGGCAGCACGCGGATGAAGCCGCCGCCGGCGCGCTCCACCACAGCATTTCCGCGCACGTCGGCGGCCCCCGACTTCCGCAGCTTCTCATCGTGAGGCACACCGTGCCCCGGCACCTGGCTCTCACGGGTGACCAGGGGGGATGCCACGTCCAAGCGCACCGACGTCCCCGACGGCCTTCCCTGCGGTCCAGCCGTGTTTTTTCGCATTGGGACCTCTCGTCTGGGCGCCGGACGGCGCCACCTCGATCTTCGGTGTTTGTACGGACAAAGTCAACCGACTGCGGGCGGATCAGGAACTGGGCGTGAACTCCCGGATCGCCGCCTGCACATACTTGACCACCTTGGCGCCCTTCACGCCGGCGTGACTCAGGGAAGGAAAGTCTGTCACTTTGCCGGTGGCCAGATTCTCCCGTCTCGCAATGATGTCGGCAAGGGGACCGTTCCCCTTGAGTTCGACCGTCCACCGTTGTGCGTCGGTGGTCAACTCCCACCGGAGGTCCTCCGCCATCGGCGTGAACTGCCAGTCGAGCGCCTCGTCGACCTGGGCCAACTCGTTCATCATCTCCAACACGCTCCCGAAGCGGTCGTCGGGGTTGGGCTGGATCGCGCGCATGATGACCGCCCGCAGCCGATTCGGGATGTGCGGGGGAATCAGGTCGCGTGACGGAAATGCCCCGAGAGCCACCGCCTCCAGCCACCGATCCGCCCCCAGCGCAGCGATTACCTGGTTGAGGTGGGCCTGCCAGAGCGCCGTGCCGGTGCACATCCGGTAGAGGGTCAGTCCGGCTTGGTAGATGTCGGCGGCCGTCGACAGGCTGGTCGACGCTACCAGGTACTCCGGCGCGACGTGGGACTCGTACACCTGCGCCGGGGTGGCCAATCCCGCCGCGTCGACCGCCTGGCACAGGCCAAAGTCGGACAACGACGCGTTTCCGGCCGTGTCGAGCAGCACGTTCGACGGCTTGATGTCGAAATGCACCAGCTTCTTGACGTGGATGTGGTGCAGGCCGGTCAAGAATCCGATCCCCACGCGCACCACCTCGCGGACGGTCAGCGGGCGGTCGCGCAGCAGCGCCTCAATCGAGCACGCGTACTGCGGCATCGCGATGTACACATGCGTGTCCGTGGACGATGCGTAAAGCACGTCGACCACATTGGGGTGCCGCGCGGCGTAGAGTTTCGCCGCCTCGTCGAAGTAGCGCGCCGCGTCGATCTTCGCCTTCTCGATCTCCTTGACGACGAGCGTCGCCTGCAGTTGATGGTCCCGGGCCAGGAAGACCTGCGAATTGGCGCCTTGCAGGTCGAGGTTCTGGAGGCGCTCGAACCGAACGGCCGTCTCAATCAGCATGCGGAACCTCGAGATCGGCAGGACCTGCCGACAAAGCGACCGGCGCATCATCGGTCATCATTGACAGTCGCGAGCGTGGGATACGCAGGGCGGCCAGGGCCGCCAAAATCGCCTCGCGCTGCTCGTCGTCATACCGCTCCGCCCACCCCTCCACGCTGTCGACGCGCGCCTCGCCGGTGGCGAAGCGCTTCGCCTCCTTGGTGGACACACCGAGGTAGCGGCCGATGGTGGCGAGCGGACCGGCGAAGTAGCGCGGGACGGCGCCCGCGCCGAGCAGCTCTTGGACTACGCCTTCGATGTTCAGCCGCAGGAGGTTGGGACTCTTCGCCATCGGCTCGGTCGTCCGCACCCCGGCGCTGGTCACGTGGTACTCCCGGATGAGATCGAGGAGCGTCGTGCGCACGAAGAACAGCTGTTCGGGGGCGTGCAGGGCGGCGGGAAGGATCACCGTGGACAGCGCCTGCAGCACAGGCGCCTCGGGGTTGGCAACGACCGCGAAGGTGACGTGCTTGGGGTGGGCACGAAGACCGAGGGCAATCATGCGCAGCAAAGATGAAAGTCAGAAACGTCGCTCAACGGAGATTGGATCAACAAGCAAAGTAGTCGCCGCTGCTCGCCATCGTCGCCCACCGCGGCGCCGAGGACGTCGGCAAGTCCAATTCGGAATAGTCCAAAATCGACTCGATCCTCCCCACGATCCCTCAACGGAGGACTCGCGTGGGCAAGGGGGCGCGGGCGGGGCCGGACCCGAACGAGGTCCGTCGCGTCGTGCAGTGGCTCAAGCTGGCGGACGAGGCCAAGGCCTGGGACTGGTTGGTCGGTCGCCGCATTCAGGCGCTGCGAGAGGCGCGGCGAGAGCGTGCGCGCGCCGCCAGCCTCGCGTTCGTGCCGACGGGCCGCGCGCGTGCGCCCGAGAGCCCGCAGCAGTTCTCCCAGCTGGAGCTGGCGAGGCGGTTGGGCTTCAGCCAGAGCTGGCTGGCGAAGATTGAGCGGGGCAATCGCGCGCTCACCATCTTCGAGGCGCACCACATCGCCGCCGGCCTCGAGGTCGACGCCAGCCTGATCGTGGGACCGCCGACCGCCGAGGAGCGGAATGGGATGGACGCGGTGGTGCGCGACGTCCAGCGGGCCAGAACGCGGCAGGGCGTCACGGCAACGCAGCTCGCCGCCGAACGGGAGGACGCCCGGAACGGTCGGCTGCGGGCCTCGCTCAGAAGTCCGCGTGAGACCCAACGCGTCCGCGCCGTGCGCGCGGCCATCGGCGACGCCGACGAGTAGGCCCCTGGTACCGCTGGCCACGGAGGCTCAGCGGTCGCGGCTCCCGTCCGCCGGGCCCTCCAGCGCGTCCACCGCCGCCCGCACGATGGCGGCCGCCCGCTCCAGCTGCGCGAGGCGCTCCTCGCCAAGCTGGGCGACGAGCTCCGCGCGGGCCTCCGGGTAGCGCGAGGCCGTGTCCAGCGCCTGCCGGAGCGCCTCATCGGCCCGGCGCAGGTGCTTTCGAGGCGAGCCGCTCATAGGATCGCGGCCGAAGCGTGCAGGGTCACGCGAGAAACCTCGCGGCACCCCCGCTCTCCCAACACCGAACGCGCACCGAAGAGTCCGCTTGACGGCCGTCTCCGGGCTGGCGTACTTCGGCTTCTGTTCGGGTATGTCCACCCGAACCGCGTGCTCGTTTGCCGCGCCGCCAGCAACGGCGGTGTCGGGGCCACGACACCGTGATCCACGCTGGGCTGCCCCCCCGAGGTCGGCCCACGCGCGGGCGTCCGTTCGCGGGCGCCTGCCGGGCTCTGGTCCGGCCGGGGTGGTGGGTCTCGAGGGGACGGTGAGCGAACCGTGTTGGTCGACGTTCACGTTGGTCGCGCCGAGTGACCGCGTTTGGCCTCCCCCCCCGAGGTTGCCCGTGTCCGCCCGCTCTCGATTCCGCCGTGCCGCGCAGGCGCCTTCTCGCGCGCCAAAACTAGGGCAGGCTGCCCTTGGCGCGTGCCCATCACGCTCTACGCTGCGGCTCAGAAGCCCGGTGAAGCCTGCTCGCCTGCAGGTGAATCGCGGGCGCCGCGAGTGAACGAGCCATGTCCCAGTTCCACGACCGTCCAGCAAAACCTGAGGCGCGCACCCCGCCGAGTCATCGGAAACGGCTCGCCTCCGCTGAGGTGCAGCGGTCGCTGACCGCGCGTCGCCGGTTTGAGGTCGCGCGGGTCGCCGCCGAAGCCGGCCCTCGGCCGTGCGACATGGTGCGTGCGGTGCGAAAGATCCACGCCACCTTGGACGGCTGGGTGCCCACCCGGCCGACGATCTGCGCCCTCGCCGAGATCTATCGCAATGGGCCGGACCAGGCGCGCACGGACCCCGCCTACTACCTGATCCAGCACGGCGGTGGCCGTCCACGCGCGAAGCTGGACGATGCTCTGATGGACGTCCTCGACGACGCCTTGGCCGTCAATCCGCGTCTCGAGACCGGCAAAGCGATCAAGCTGCTGGCGCAGGCGGCCGTGCGCTGTGCCGTCGATCTCCCCGGAGAGTGGGCGTTGCGCCGAATCATCGAAGAGGCGCGAGGCGGCGTCTTGGGGCGTTCGGCGGGGGGCCACGGTCGCCGGGCGGCCGAGGTCGACGCGGTGCCGCACGACACGCTGCCGTACGACCGACCCCACGACTGCTGGACAGAGGACGAACTGGTGTTCCCGCTCTGGGTGGGGCTCTGGCACGAGCAGCAGCGTCGGTGGGTCTCCACGCTGCTCTACGTCGCCTTGGTTCTCGACTACGTCAGCCGAGCGATCCTCGCGTGGCAGGTGTGCGATCCACGGCGTCGACGCGGGGCGCAGGGCGAAGTGGTCGTCACCGGGTTCGACGAGCATGACGTCGCGACGGTCTTCCTGCGCGCGTCGCAACCCGACATCGCGCCCGCCTTCATGCGCCCCTTTACCGGGTTTCTGCCGAAGCACATTCGGTTGGATGGTCACGTCACCCACCGGGCGTGGTCGAAGGCGGTCCAGCCCCACATCCCGTCCGCCATCCACATCCTGTCGGCGTACCGACCTTATCGAAACGGCAGCCAGGAGCGCTGCGGCTTCACGGTGAAGGAGGAATTCGACGCCTTCTTCGCGGGAATTCCCGGTCACGTGCAGACGCACATCCCCACGGATCGCCTCCGCCAGAACCCCCACGAGGCGCGTGTCGAGGCGGCCGCCACGACGGACCGGCCCGCTCGAAAGATCGAGATTCTCCCGGAGGATCTCCCCCGGGTGGAGGACGTCGACCGCATCATCCTTCCGAAGCTCATCGAGCACTACAACTTCGAGCGGCGACACTCCGCGCACGGCACCACGCCGTATGACGCCTTCATGGCGCAGCGGCCGCGCGCCAGCCTGCTCACGCCGAGCGACGCATTGCTCCGGGCCCTGCCGGTGGTCACGCTGACATCGACCAAGGGGAGCCTGCAGATGCAGCGCGACAACCGGTTGGTCGCCTTCGACCATCGGATCCGTGGGCGCATCGTGCCCGTGGGGGCCACGGTGACCGCCCATGTACACCCGCTGGCCACCTGTCTGTGGGCGGTCGAGGATAGCGGACGAGCGCTGGTGCACGTCCCCGGTCTTCGAGACGCGTCAGCCAGCCGCGACGGGCACTACATCGCCCGCGCCCGCGCCGAGATGACCGGCGGCCTGAGCGAACGGGCCCAGCGCGCGATCCACGCGCTGATGGACCAACGTCTGGGGGTTGAACGGGCGGCCGAGACGCGAGCCGCCGCGGACCAGAACATCGCCGCTGATCCAGCCGCTCGGCGAGCGCCCAGCCCTGAGGGCGTCGCCGGGACCGTTGATCTGACATCGCTCATCGCCGCCGCGGTCACGACACCACTGCGGCCAGAGGACGTGTGGCTGGGAGCGCGCCCCGCGCGCGACACACGGGACGGCGATCCCCCCGCGGCGGCGGTGCGCGCCGCTGACGCGATCCCGGAATCGATGTACGTGTCCGGGGCGCAGCTGACGCCCCTCTTGGACGAAGCACTGCGGCAGGCGACCACCACGGTGAGTGCGCCGACGCCCGCCTTCGCCTCACTGCTCGCGCTGATCCCCGGTGACGGGGCAGCGGCCGCACCCCCGCGCGCCGATGCCGTCGAGGGCGGCTCCTTCTGGCTCGCAGGCCTCAGTGCGGCAACCACGCCACCCGCGGTCCCGTATCCGAGCCCGGCGCTGCCCATCGAGGACCTGGAGCAGCGTCGGTCTGGATGATCGCCATGCCCTGCAGCACCTGACCCCCTGAACCCCTGAACCCCCGAACCCGAGCACCCCCATGACAACGACGATGCCTACTCTGAACGAAGACACCGAACGGGACGGCGGCTTCCCGATCATCCCGGCGGTGGACGCGAAGACCCTCATGCGGAAGATGTTGGAACTCGCGATCTCCAGCCGTGCCGCGATTGCGGTGGTGGCCCAGAAGAGCGCCGGCAAGACGTTCAGCTTGGAGCGCGTCATCGACGAATGGGATGCAGAGCAGCTCCAGCAGCAACTCGCGACCCCGGGACACGTGCCCCAGCGCATCGTGCTCGTCGGGCGACTGAAGGCGCACAGTGAACGCGACTGTCTGATCGCAATCCTGACGGCGCTGCGTGGTGCGCCCCCGCACATGCGCATGCGTGGTGGGCGCAAGACGGACGCGCAACTGCTGAGCGAGATCGTCTCCACCTGCCTCGAGCAGAACGTGGTGGCGCTGCTCGTCGAGGAGGGGGAGTACATCACCGATGCCGGTATGACCGTCATTCGCGATGTCATCACCGAAGCCGCACTCGCGGATCGGCGGAAAGGAGGGACCGAGGCCGGTGGAATGGAGCGCGGCGTCGGCGTGCTCGCCGTTGGAGCCCCCTCGTTCCGTCGGATCGTGGATCAGCATGCCGAACGCGGACACCGGTGGCCCCTGATCGAGGAGATCGGGCTCGTGCCGCCCGCGCTGGCGCCCGACATCTATCTCACGTGGTTCCCGCGATGGAAGGAGCACGTCGATGTGTTGACTATGCCGCGCTGGCGCCTCTACATCGACACCGTCGTCACGGGCGGACAGCCGTTGCCCGTCGGCCGCCTGATCCGCCACGCGCAGCTGTACCTGGAAGCGGTGCGCGGCATGGGCCCGCGGGTGCCGCGGACGGAGGCGCCGTTCTCGGCGCAGCTGTTCGAGCGTCTGTGGCATCGACCGGCTGACGGCGCGGCGGCGTAATGCCGGGAGTGGCCAGTGGGACGGTGAGCCGCCGGTCGCGTGTGGCCACCCTCGTGTTGGAACTGACCCGTTCACGTGGCGTGGCCGTGCACCCGTCGGAGGTGGAAGAGGAACTCCGTCGGCGATACCCGGACGAATCCCCGTTCGACGTGGCGCTCGTCGTCGCACAACTCTGCACGAGCGGGGTGCTCCTGTACGTCTACGGCCGCCCGCCGCATGGACGATACGCGCACCGGGAGCACCCCGTCGATGCCGTACCGCCGGGCGAACCGATGGCAGCCGCAGTGGCGGTCGTCGAACGCCACTGGACCGAGACGGGTACGGAGGCGCCAACCTCGCTCATCACCGAGGGCATGCGCGCGCTCGGCGTACAGCTGCCCGACCCGCGCAACTATCGCTTGATCCTTGACGCGCTCACGCGCCCCTCCACCCGTGGCGCGCCAGCCTGGCGCGCGCCGCGGCTGGCTGCGCGCGCCGTCACCACGCTCGACGGACGCCGACGCACGCTCTGGCGCCCGGCGGCCGCACCGGCGCCGGATCAACGGATGCCCGTCAGCCAGGCCGAGGGCGTCATGGAGGCCGTACGCCGAACCGAGGCGGCGCTGGGGCGGCCGGTCTCGCGCGTGGAGACCGCGCTCTGGGTGGCCACGCATGCCACCAGTGCACCGGCCGCAGCGTTTGTCCGCACGACCGGCTGCCTCGGCCGCGGCTTGGAGCAGTTGAGTACACAGCGCACATCGCGCCTGGTGCAGGGGCGCGGTACGTGGCGTGTTCTGCGCAACCCCCACACCGTACCCGGTGGGGCGCCCGAGCGATACACGCTCGGTGAGGTCTCAAACGTGATGCACGAAGCGATGGCGCTTGAGGATCGTCTTCGGCTGCTTCGCCCGTCCGCCGAGCTGGAAACCCTCGTGGTCGCGCGCAGCATCGCGATGCGTCTCGGCTTGCCAGAGCTTCATCAGCTGATCGCGACGCGGGAGGTGTTGTTGTCGGCGCTCCTTCGGCCGGTCGCGCAGTCTGACGTTCTCGAGGAGGCCATCGGGCTGCTCCAGCGAAGTAACGCCGTCTTGATGCAGTGGGCAGGTCAGGCTCACGTGAACGCCCGAAGTGGTAAGCTCGCGCCCATGGCGGAACTGAACCGCGAACTCAGCGCTCTGCGCACGATCAGCGTCGCCGCCCCCGGTGAGCGTCCGAGTGTGCGGATCGTCGGCGAGGCGGCCGTGGTCTCCCATCGACAGCTGCACCCGTATGCGGCGGCGGTGCCGCGGCTGCTCGGACGCGCGTACGCCGGGGAGGAGAGCTTGCGGATGTTCTACAGCCGCGCGCGCCGCGTACCGAATCCAGATGCGCGATGGGCGCAGAACCGCCAGAACGGCTCGCTCATCCCCGCCGAGCGCGAAGGCCTGGGTTGGCTGCTGGTCGACCGTGTGGACGCGATGGCGGGGATCATGGACGCCGTCAGCCCGCCGCGGGCGATCAGCCTTCTGCATGGCGCTCGGGTACTGCTGGGGCACGTGCTTCGCGATGCGCCGCTGATCCGCGCGTGCTTGTCGGCGATCCCCCTCGCGCGGTCGGATGGTCGACGCCCGTTGATCCTTGCGCTCGCGCTGCTTGGCGAAGAGGTCAGCTATGAGGAGGCGGTGCCCGACCCCGCCGACGAGATGGACACCGCGGCCTATCTGCTGTCACTCGTGCTCTGCCAGGCGGATCGTGCGCGGCTGACTGGCACCGTGCTCCGCGTGATCCAAGGGGCGAAGAGTGCAGAGGCGCGCAGGACCGCGACCGAGGCGGCGCGGCTGATCGGCGGCGGGCTCCTCCCGGCAGCGGTGGGGTAGCACGCGGGGAGCGCAGAGAGCACTTGCAGCAAGTTGTGGAGAGTTTAGGATGGCCTTCCTAAACCTCCTAAACCTCCTTAACCGGCTCACCTCGACCGACGGAATAGACGAGGTAGAGGAGCGGGGGCAGCACCAGCACCAGCGCCGCGCCGGGGGCACGGCGGGGCGACTGCGCGGGCGCAGAAGCCACGGAAGCGGCGCGAGTAGTCGCGCGGGCCTAGAGTCGGCGCCGGCGCCGCAGCAACGAAGTGAGCCCCGGAGAGATCTCCGGGGCTCACCTCGTGTCGTGCTGTCGCCATGGTGAAGGAAAGTCAGTTTCCCAGTAGATCGGAAAACTTCAATCCAAGTCGGACATACGCCGAAGAACCGCGCTGCCGGGTGCGCCTCGTCTGGTCGCGCACGAGCGCTACGCGCGCCGGGGCATCGTTGCACAGCGGGAATCTCTCTAGCTGTGACCGCAGAGGCCGCTCATATTGAGAGGGTTGTGCAGAACGCCCTCGCGCGCCGATTGCCGGCACACGAGGGCGTTCTGGTTCCTCCTCCAATGCGACGTCCGCCGCCAGCGGAAGCTACCCGGTGGGTCCGCTCCTCACCCGTCCAATGCCGGTAGCCAGTGCGCCGGCACAGAGGACGGCGAGCACGAGTGAGAGCGCATGACTCGTGAGGGCTGGCCGATTGAGCCACGACACGCCGGCAAAGAGGAGCGACGAGACGGCGAGTCCCCACCAGACCCATGTCCAGTAATGCCACGCGGACTCGCGGTGAATTCGGTACGCCATGCGCGCGGCGAGCAGTGCGAAGAGTAGTGCCCCCACGCTTTGCGGCTCAAAGCTCATAATCTCTCCCGACGCAGGAAACGGTGTCTTCGCGGAATCTCCAAGTGTCACCTCCGTCGTTCGTGTAGAAGATGTAATAGGTGGTACAGAGCTCATTGTTGATCCACACGGACCCCATTGGCTGCATCCGAATCCTGTTCATGCAGTTGTTGTACGTGTTGAGTGCGACGGCCAACTCCAAGTCCGCGTACGATACGGCCGCGTTCGCTCCGTCAATGAGAAACGCGCACACTTCTGGTGCGAAGCTGCAGCTTTGCTGAAGCGAGACCAAAGCACCAAGTGCGAAGATCCATTCTGCCGTCTTCACATCGAGATTGGTGGACTCGCTCTCGCAGGCTCGCAGTGTGGCTGCCTCCAACGTTTCCGGAAGTACGACGGACGCGATAATGTCGGCCGCCACGGCCCCCAAGCGATGTCCTTTGAACTGAAGCGTCCCCATCGAGATGCCCGTCCCCCAAGAGAACTCGCTGACGACAATTGCGGTAGCAGTACCGGTGGAGTCCAGCACGGCCGTTTGCACACGGATCGGCACAAAGTCCGTCCCAATTTGGCGAGCAACTTCGGTGCGAATCGCTCGGGTGGCGCCGGCCTGTTCCACTAACGCAGTGGTGTATCGCACGCCATGATCGTCGACCGTCTGCGCGACTTTCAGTCCGTGGCGCCCGATCGAGGATGCGAGCAGCTCCTCTGCGCCAGGAAGCTCCAGTCGAACACGCGTGCCCTTCTTTGCGCCACGCGCGAGTGCCTGCAACAGGCCGATGCCGCCAACGGACGCGCGAATCCGACCTGCGTCGTCAGCCGAAACCTGGAGCGCCTGTGGACTCTGACCGCGAGGCGTCGACTGCGGAGATGACCCGATCATACTCTTCACGGCTGACCGCAAGACCAATCGACCGCCCGCCTGATATTCCCAGACGGTCTGTCGGGCTGTGCCGGGCTGAAGGGTCGCCAGCGACTCTCGAACCTCATCCCTAGCTGAACCGGTCATGCGAGCCGTGTCTGCGCATCCACTCACTACGCCCCCGAAAATCGTGCAAGCAATCGCGATTGCACCTAACGTCTGATGACGCGTCATAAATCCCCCATTGAACATCACCCAATGCGCCGAAATCAAATCCATAGCTCGACGGAGTGTCGCGGCAGTAGCTAGGTGCGCACGAAGGTGGGACAAAATCGGGGTTGGGTCAAGCCGGCCCTCCCGGGCCATCACCCGCTATCCGGGACGAAGGTCGGGCGCGATGAAGTTGTGGCGTACTTCGACGTGCTTCGGCAGGGCAACTTCGAGGCGGAGATCAGCTATCTCGCGGGCGAGGACGTGCACGCCATCGACGTACATCGCCGTTGGGGCGAAGCCAAGGGTGCCAAGTGCGACAGCAACCGGGTGCTGTACTACACCGTCAAGGACGGCCTCATCCGCGAAGTGCAGAACGTCTGCTACGACCAGTGCCAAGCAGACGTTTTCTACTGTGCGGTGTGGTCCCTGAAGCCGATTCCCGCGCGGCTTGCCGGCCGCGCGTAGTCGGTCAGCAGTCGCGGCGCGCATCCGCTTGCTCCGGCGCTCGTCGCGTGCATGGACCGATGCGCGCCCCGCGACTCACCCGTTCCACCATCACTTCAGAGAATTCCCATGTCCAGTGTTCGGCTTGCAGTTGTGCACTACGGCACCTAAGGCTCCAGCTTACAGATGATACCGAAGGGCAACTCGAGGGGAGAGGTCGCGAGCACTAGCAAAGGCGCACATCCAAATAGCGCGCTCCGTTCCTCCAAACCACTTGCGCCACCACACGGCGGCAGTCGCCTGAAAAACCGCGGGGCCGGTCGAACGACCGGCCCCGCGTTGTTTGTGCGGACGTGCGCTGCGCTGCGCCGACCTTCATGGGGCCCTCAGAAGTACCGATCGGCGAGTCCCAGCCACCCGCACGACGCATCGAACCCCCAGCCGCCCTGATTGTCGCCAAGCGCGGCGATCATGCACACGCCGAGCGTATCGAGACAGACGATCTCGGTTGGTCGCGCGACGACCGCCACGGTGTCCGGCAGGATCGCGACGCTGCCGATCACCTCCCGACGTTCCAGGATCGTGTCGTTCCAGGGCGAGGCCCCGTCCACGAGATCGTGCGGATGCTGCGCCTGCCCCCACCACGTGAGAAACGCGGCGGGACTCAGGGCTTCCGCCTCCCTCCCAGCCGGCGTCTTCGGAAACTCGTGACAATGGGGCACGGCGGCGGCGCGCGCCAGCCGGCGCGCCGTTCAGCACGCCCCCCGCTGGCGGCGTATACTCACACCATGACACCGCCCCCCGCGTTCGCCCGGTCGTGATCAGCCGTACCTTCTGGTTCGGGCGCTCCCTGCCGTTGGCTGTGCTGGTCGCGTCGTCCGCGCTGCGCGCGGTGCGCGACCGCCGGATCGTGGATACCGTTCATGCCGGCGACGCCCGGAGCGAGGCGCTGCACGGCTACGTGGGGGTCGAGGCGCGGGCCGATACCGCGGGTGGGACCGCCTATCGCGAGGCGACCGGGTGGGTGCGCTACGCCCTCACCACCTTCGACGACACCGAAGTGACCGTCTCCTGCACCTTCGCCGCCGACCCCTCGGCGAACGGCGCCCGTCGCTTTGCGCTGGTGGTGGAGGACAGTGTGATTGCCACGCCGGAGCTCGCGCCAGCGGCCACTCCCCGTACCGTGGACGTATTGGTGCCGCAGGCGCTGACTCGCGGCAAGACCAACATCGCCATCAGCATCTACGCCCGCGGCGGCGTCACGCCCCCGCTGCGTGAACTCAGAACCGTGCAGGATCACAACGAGCACGACCTGCGGTCGTACCTACTCGGAGCTCCTCGATGACCCCGTCGTTGATGTCGCAGAAGGGAGTCGCACGCCGTCGGCGTGCCCTGTTGGCGCTTTCCACCGTGGCCGCGCTGCTCGGTGGTCGCTCACTTGCCGCCCAGGCACCCAAGTCAGCCGGCACCGCCGGCGCGTACCTCACGCGCCCCGAGCGCACCGACTACGCCGAAACCAGCCGTTACGACGACGTCATCGCGTACATGAAGCAGATGGCCGCGCTCAATCCGGCCATTCACCTCACGACCTACGGCTACACCTACGAAGGGCGCCCCATGCCGCTCGCCGTGATTGGCGCGCCCGGCACCAGCCCGGAGCAGGTGCTCGCGACCAAGAAGACCCGCGTCTACATCCAGGGCAACATCCACGCCGGCGAAGTGGAGGGGAAGGAGGCGGTGCTCTGGCTGTTGCGCTCCATCGCCAAGGGGGAACGTAACGCGTGGTTCAAGAACATGGTGCTGCTCATCAACCCCATCTACAACGCCGATGGCAATGAGCGCGTGAACGTGACCAACCGCGGCAGCCAGGCCGGTCCCGTGGGTGGCATGGGGACGCGCGAGAACGCGCAGGGGCTCGACCTCAATCGTGACGGCACCAAGCTGGAGACCGCCGAAGCGCGCTCGATGGTGCGCCTGCTGACGCAGTACGCGCCGCATGTGGCGATGGACCTGCACACGACCGACGGCAGCAGCAACAGCGGCTTCAACATGACGTACGAAACCTCGCTCAACCCCAACAACGCCAAGGGGGAGATGAGCCTGCTGCGCGAGGTCATGCTGCCGGAGGTCACCAAGACCATCAAGGCCAAGCACGGCTCCGACTGGTGGTACTACGGTGGCGTCTCAGGCACCGGCGCCGATCGCGCGTGGCGTTCCGACGCCGATCTCGCGCGGCCGCGCTACACCTCCACGCTCTTTGGCGTGCGCAACATCCTGGGACTGCTCTCGGAGACGTACTCGTACGCGAGCTTCAAGCAGCGCATCTTCGAGACGTACTGGTTCCTCGAGGAAACGCTCGGCTTCGTGAACGCCAACAGCGCCAAGGTGCAGAGCGTCGTGGCCGCGGCCAATGCGGAATCGGTCATCGGGCAGCAGCTTGCGGTGCGGCAGGTGCTGGTGAAGGCGCCCGACCTCAAGCGTATTGTGTTTGCGCCGACGATCAGCGTGCGCAATCCATACGTGCCCGATCGGCCGTATCGCCTGCGCCCCGACGGCAACACGGAGGTCACCTCGGAGATGCTGCCGTTCTACGGCACCACCGAACCCACCGAAACGAGCCTCGCGCCGCGGGTGTGGGTCATCCCGAATTCCGCCGACGCGGCGCCCAGCGCTCCGGCGCCGGCAGCACCCGGTGCGGGCGGCGCGGGCGGTGGCGGCCGTGGCGGCGTGCCCGGGCAGATCGTCCCCGGTGGCTTCGGCGGGCGCGGTCCGGGCGGCACCCCGACGCAGCGCATGATCGCCAGCGTGATCGATCGCCTCGAAGCGCACGGCATTCGCTACACGGTGACCACCAGGGAAACGGCATTCATCGGCGAGCGCTTCAAGATCGCCACGAATGTGATCGTAACGCGAGAGTATCAGGGTACGCACAAGGCGCGCACGCTCACCGGGGCGTGGGAGACCACCTCGCAGACGCTCCCGGCCGGCTCGGTCGTGGTCCCGATGGATCAGCCGCTGGCGCGCCTGCTGTTCATCCTCATGGATCCGCGCTCCGACGATGGGTTCATGTGGTGGAACATTCTGGACCCGGTCCTCGGACTCACGCCGGCGCCGGCGTACTACCCGGTGTTGCGGTCGATGAATCCGGTGGGGAACTAAACTCAGGCCAAGAAGCGCGACGGGCGCGTCGCCCGAGAGAGGCGACGCGCGTCGGGCAACGGGCCTACCGGGACGTACGCGCAGGCTCGGCGATGAGCCGCCGCGCCCGATCGAGCGCCTCGCGTGCCGGCACGGCAATGTCCGGTGCCACCCCACCGGTGGGATTGTTCACGCCCCACTCGTAGGCGATGAGCGGGAGATCGACCTCGAAGCCGGTGCCGGGAAAGGTGGCGAAGAACAGGTTGCCGCCGGTGTGCGCCCGCAAACTGCCGCCGGTGGTATCGCCCACCAGCGTCACGCCCGGCTGCCGCGCGAGCAGACGCAGCACGATGTGCGACGCGGAGCTGTTCACATAGCTGGTCAACACAATCACGCGACCCGTGAACGCATCCGGCGCGACCGGAATCCGCTGCGGCCACGCAGCCGATTCGTCGAGTGTGAAGCGCCCGTCGCCGCGCGCGGTGACGTGTCCGCGCCGGTCGTAGAAGCTGCGGTCCCACGTGCTGAGCAGCGGGCGGAGCGCGGCCGGCACGGTGTCGTAGGCCACGAGCAGCTGCAGCGGCGGCAGCGTCAATGGCGTCCGAATGAGGTGGCGCAGCAGGAATTCGGCGCCTTCATCGGAGCCACCCTCGTTCTCGCGCAGGTCCACGATCAGCGTCTGCACGGTGTCGCGTCGCAGCACGCGAAACGTGGCCTTCACAAAGGGTTCCCACTTGTCGGCATCGCGACCGTAGTCGAACGCATCCACGCGGAGCAGGGCCGCACGCCCCGGCAGGCGCGTGACCTCGTGCATCGGCTTTGCCATCACGACGGGAACGGCCTGCACGCGTCGCACCGCCGCCGGCATCGAGGCCACCTGCACGACACGCGTCTCACGCCCACGCCGGAGCGTGATGGCGTACTGTCCGTTGACCGGCGGATGCAGCAACGGGAGAAACACGTCGATCGCTTCGAATTCCTTGCGATGCCGGAAATCGAGAAGGGCGCGGCGCTTCCCATCGTTGTCCCCGTCGGCGCGAATCAGCGGCAGCAGTTCGCGCACGAGCGCCGGCACGGCGACGCCATTCACGGCCACGATGGTATCGCCGGGGAGAATCGCGAGGGAGTCACCGGCCAGAAACGTCGCCGAGCGGTTCACGACCCACTGGTCGCCCGCAACCAGATCGTACTCGAAGGGCAGCTTGTCGGCGCCATCCGTGAGCCACTGATGCACCGCGCGGGGCTGATTCCAGAAACTCAGGTAGGTGTGCCCGCAGCGGAGCGACGCGACCAGCCGCGAGAAGGCGACGAACGTCTCACCGCGCGACCGCGGGACCGACGCCCAGCGTTGCACCGAGTCCAACGCGCGCGTCCAGCTGGCCTCCGTGTGATACCGGAAGAGCGCCGGGTGGAGCCGCCGAAAGGCCGCATCGAGCTGGGCGAGATCCCCCTGGAGCGCGGCCGACGGGATCAGGGTGTTGCGCAGCGCCGCCGTGGAGTCCGCCGTGATGGCGGCCGGCGGCACGACGGGGGGCGAGGCGAGCACGGGCGACGCCGCGAGCGACAGGATGGTGATCGCCGAGGGAATCAGGGCGAGTCGGCGGCGAGCGAAGTGGACAGCGGGCAAGGCAGGCTCCGTGAAGGTGGACGGCCAACCCTACCCATCGCGGCCCCCCGCCAGGTCGCAATCGTTGGCGCGACAACGACTTCACGGATTTTGAGACGTCTCAGCCGGCGAGCCGACGGGTGAGACCTGTCCTTTCCGGACCGCGTCACGGTAGGCGCTGGGCGTCTGCCCCATGTACAGCACGAACGCGCGCTGGAACGAGGCTTTGGAGTTGAAGCCGTTGTCGAACCCGATCTGCACGAGATCGAGGGCGCTGCCCGCGCGCAGATCGGCGGCCACCGCCTCCACCCGCAACCGGTTCACGCATTCATTGAACCCCTGACCGAGCCCCTGATTGAGGGCCTTCGACACATAGGAGCTGTTCGTCGCGAGCTGCTGGGCCAGCTTGTCGAGCGTCAGCTGCGGATCCCGCCACCACTCATGCCTTCGCAAGGCGGCCAGATACTCGGCGCCGAGCGCCGGCCAGTCCTGCCCGCGCGCGCGTACGGCCGAGTCCGCCGAATCGGTCGGTACGGTGGCCGGCGATGGTGTGGTGGTCTCCGCGGCCAGATCCGCCGGCGTCGGGTAGCGGAGCGCGGCCGCGCGCCACGCGAGCAGGCCGAGCACCCACGCGGCCGCCGACTGCGCGAGGTAGAAGGGGAATTCGTCGAAATAGCTGAGCGGGTGGATCAGCGCATCGGTGATGGCATAGCCACCCCATACCACCGCCAGCAGCGCCATCACCGTGAGCAACACGCGCAGCCACGTGAGCCGGTATTCCTCGCGGTTCGAGAGATGGTCGTCGAGCCACTGCTGGTACTGGCGCAACCGGCCCAGCGCGAGCCACCCATACCACGCGAGGCCCCCCAACGCACCGGCGGTGATGGCCGGCGCCACGACTGGATCGATCCAGCGGCCCACCAGGGCGTGACGCGTTTCCAGCGAGACAAACGCGAACAACGCGAAGTAGACCGTGAAATGCGTCGCGGCTGGTAGTAGATGCAGCCACCAGCGGCGGGGCATCTCTCCGCTCGTCAGGCGCGCGACGTACAGGAACAGCAGCGGCCCGATCGCCAGGGGCATGTCGAACGGGGCAAACGACAGCCAGGGCCACCGGTCGTACGCACCGGCATAGCCGATGATGTACGGCACCAGGCGCATCGCCAGCACGAACAGCAACGCCGCCAGAAAGCGATTCGCCACGCGGTTGCCGCGCGTATTCAGCAACAGCACTGCGACGCCCAGTCCGTTCAGGGCGCCGAGGGTGAGCAGAAAGCTGAGCGTGCCGAAGGAGAGCATGTGCTCTCAACTTGCATGCGGGTGGCACCGTTGGTCAGGGCGGGCGTGGGCCGCCCCCGGGCGCATACCCGCTCTCGGCAAGGAATCGCTGCGCCGACGCGAGCCCCTCCACGTTCAGCATGCGCCGCAGCGCGCCCCGCTCGCCGCCATGCCGTGCGAACCACGCCTGCGCGATGCGATACCCCATCACGTAGCCGAGATCGGCCGGCCGATCGATGCTGCTGCTGCCGTTGAAGAGCCAGCGTGAGTAGTCCGTGCCGAGCATGGCCCCCTGGAATTCCGCCCACAGCTCGGCTTCGTGCGAGGTCGCCCACGCGACGGCCGGCGCATTGATGTTCATGCCGCTGATCCGCTCGCCGACGAAATCGGCGATGCCTTCGCGCAAGGCCTTCTCGAGCAGCGTCGGCCCATCCGGTCGCTGCTGGTAGTGCACCAGCTCATGCGACACGATCCCCGGCAGGTCGTCCACCCGGCGCAGCACGGCGCGATGCCAGTCGTTGAGTGGCTTCCCGAGCAGGCTGTCGGCAGTGCGCCCGTACATCTCGGCGCCGATCAGCAGCCCCGCGGGGCCGGTGGTGCCACCGGTGCTGAGACGCCACATCACGAAGTACACGTCCGGAAACACGGCGTCGGGCAGCTGCGCGGCGAGCGTGCGGAGGACCTGACGGAGCTGTGGCTCGAAGCCCGCAATGCGCAGCGTGCTTTCGCGGGTGGAGGCGTAGTAGCGCGACGCGGCATCCACCGTGCGCGCGAAGATCGCCGGGTCCTGGAGCCGCAGGCGCCGGAAGTCCTGCAGGCCGGCGGTGGCAGGGGCGAAGTACAGCGAATCCATGGCCGCCGCCGTCCCCAGCGCGCCTCGGGCGTCGAAGGCTGCCCAGAAGTGCGTGATGTCGTCGGTGACGAAGCGGGCACGCTCGGGGTCGCGGTTGACCTGCGCGTGGGCCGGGAGCGCCCCGAGGAGCAGGGTCGCCGTAAGGAGGGTACACGCCGCGGCGATCGGGCGGCGGCGGGAGGCGCGGGAGACGTGGAAGGTGATCATGCCCGATTGGACGGGGGGCGCTGGCCGGGTGGTTTGAGGTCAAATGACCCGGGGGGCAATGGAGGGGCTGAGGTCGCTACTTTTCGGGGTTCCCCCATTCTCGTTCTCCCGGTCGGCTCGCGTGACGCTTCTCTCCTGCTCCAACATCGGCATTTCCTTCGGCGCCACCGAGCTGCTCAAGGACATCACCTTCACCGTCGCCGAGGGCGAACGGTGGGGGATCATCGGGCGCAACGGGGCGGGGAAGACGTCGATCTTCAGCGTCATCACCGGCGATCGGCCGGCGAACGTCGGCAGTGTGGCCCGCAAGCCGGGCATGCGCCACGCGCTCCTCGACCAGCATCGCGCCTTCGAAGGCGCCACCACCGTGTGGCAGGCCGGCGCGGCGGCGTGGCGCGAGGTCATTGCCCTCGAGCAGAAGATCGCGGAGCAGGCCATGCAGCTCGGGGAACTCGGCGACAAGGTCACCGAGGCGATGCTCGAGGAATTCGGGCACCTGCAGGAGCGCTTCGGCGATCTCGGTGGCTACATCTACCATTCGCGCGTGGACGCCGTGCTCCAGGGCCTGGGCTTTGACGCCGAGGAGAGCAAGACGCGGCTCGTGAGCACCTTATCGGGTGGTGAGCGCGGGCGCGTGGGGCTCGCGGCGCAGCTCATTGCACCGGCCGATCTGCTCATGCTCGACGAGCCCACCAACCACCTCGACCTCGAAACCATCAACTGGCTCGAGGAGTGGCTCAAGGACTGCGACGAAACCGTGCTGGTCGTCTCGCACGACCGTGCCTTCCTCGACGCGATCTGCACGCACATCCTGCACATCGAAGCCAAGACCAGCGAGTGGTACAAGGGGAACTACAGCCAGTTCGTGCCGCAGCGCGCCGAACGGCGCCTCACGCGGGAACGCGAGCTCGAAAAGCAGCGCGCCTACGTGAAGAAGGAGGAGGAGTACATCCGTCGGAACATCGCCGGCGTGAACTCCTTTCAGGCCAAGGGCAAGCGCAAGCGCCTCGAGCGCCTGCCGCGCCTCGCGCCGCCGCCGGGTGATCCGGCTGCGATGACGCTCGAGTTCACCGTGAACGAACGGGGCGGCGATCAGGTCATCGCCATCAAGGACCTGCGCGTGGAAGTGCCCGGGCGCGTGCTCGTGGAAGACTTCACGGCCGTGCTCCGCCGCAACGACTTCGTGGCGCTTGTGGGGCCCAACGGCGCCGGCAAGTCGAGCTTCATTCACACCATCCTCGGCGACCGCGCGCCCGCGCGTGGGGAAGCCAAGGTGGGCGCGTCGGTCACGCCGGCGTGGTTCCGGCAGGACCTGAGTGACCTGCCGCTCAACAAGTCGATGTACGACGCCATTCAGGACCTCCGCCCGCTCTGGAATCGTGGCCAGGTGCAGAACTGCCTCGGTGCGTTCGGTTTTTCGGGCGACGAAGTGCAGCGCCCCATCACGAGCCTGAGCGGTGGCGAGCGCGCGCGCATGGCGATGGCGATCATGACGCTCTCCGGCGCGAACCTGCTCGTGCTCGACGAGCCCACCAATCACCTGGACGTCGAGAACATCGAAGTGCTGGAAGATGCGCTCGAGGAGTACGAGGGCACGGTGCTGCTCGTGAGCCACGACCGCGCCTTCCTGCGCGAGGTGGCGACGCGTGTGTGGTACTTCGAGGGCTCGCAGCTCAAGGACTACGACGGACCGTTCCACGAGTGGGAGGCGCACGTCGAGAAGAAGGGCGGGCGGTAAGCGCCATGCGGATCCTCTGCTACGTCTCGTTCGGGGTGAAGCAGTGGACGCTCCCCGACCGTGCGGTCAATGCGCTGCGGGCGCGCTTTCCGGACATCACGTTCGTGCATGCGCACACCCCCGAGGAGGCGCTGGCGGGTATCGTGGATGCCGACGCAGCGCTGTCGTCGCGTCTGACGCCGGAGATGGTCGCGGCCGCACCGAAGCTGCGCTGGGTCCACTCGACGGCGGTCAATGTGCTGGGGCTCCTGCCCATCGCCGAACTGGCGGCGCGCGGCATCCAAGTCAGCAACTCGCGCGGCATTCAGGGGGTGCCCATCGCCGAAACGGTGATGGGCGGGCTGCTCGTGCTAGGGCGGCGCTTTGACCGCATGTTGGCTGCGCAGCGCCAGCACGCCTGGATTCAGAACGCGTTGTTCGATGAACTCCCCACGGTGCAGCGCGGCAAGCGGATGGCGATCATCGGACTGGGGGACATCGGCCTCGCGATCGCGCAGCGCGCGCACGCCTTCGAGATGACCGTGGTGGGCGTGCGTCGGAACCCGGCGCAGCCCACACCGTCCTGCGTGTCGCAGGTGTACGGGCCCGACCAGTTGCACGACGCCATCACCGGCGCCGATGTACTGGTGCTGGCCGCGCCGAGTGGCAGCGCCACCGAGCGGCTGATCGGCGCGCGCGAGCTGGCGTTGCTCAATCCGGGCGCGGTGGTGGTGAATGTGGCGCGCGCATCGATCGTGGATGAGCCGGCACTCCTGAGCGCGCTGCGGAGTGGTGCGGTGGGCGGGGCGGTGCTCGATGTCTTTCTCGAGGAGCCGCTGGCGCCCGATCATCCGTACTGGGACATGGCGAACGTGATCCTGACGCCGCACGTGTCGGGGTTCAATGCGCAGCACTGGGATCTGATCACGGCGCTGTACGTCGAGAATCTGCAGCGCTATCTGGCGGATGAACCGCTGCGCTATCCCGTGGATCTGACGGCTGGGTACTGAGCCGGCGGGAGAGTCACGCGAGAAGCGCCGGACTCGTCCCGCGACGAAGCGGCATGGCGGGAACAACTAGCATCGCTCCTCGAAGAGGTACTGCGAGGTGTCCACCCCGCGTCGCAGCAGCTCCAGACGATCTTTCGCATGGCACAGCAGCTGGCGGGCTGGGGTACGGGACGCGCGAGTTGGATTCGCGCGGCCCCAAGCGAGCACGCGTTCCCAGTACGGGCGGGCGTCCGCGGGAGACAGCTCCGCCGCTGGCACCATCGCGAACAGTGGCCAGTACTCGCCGATGCCAAGTGGTGTTGAGCGGGGAAACTGCTGCTGGGCGCGGGCCGGGATATACAGCTCATTCAGGAGGATGTCGAACGTCGGCATCCCCTGGATCCACTGTCCCTCCGGTCGCGGCTGCGCTACAACGAGCGCCTCTCCCGTGGGAACCGGCGTCCACGCGGTATCGCGAACGCGTTCGCAGCTGGCGGTGAGTCCCCACCACACGAGCACTACGCGTGGGGCAGCGCCAACCGCCGGCGTCGTGGCGCCATCGACACGCACGAGATCGAACACCTGACCGTACTCCTTGCCCACAAATACGGAGTCGCGCCCGGTACGCGCCCAGAGCGTGAGATGATGCGCCGGTTTGTTGAAATGCCGGATGACCGGCGAGCATCGCGATGAAGCCAGGGGCATCAGCAGCGTGCTGGCGATGAGTAGGGCGGAGAGGAGCATGCCAGGAGGCGCGGGAGGATCAAACTGACGTTGACGGCACTGGCGTTGTCCGGTGATCCGTCGTGTGGACAAGCCCCGCGGCGCGCAGCAGCGTGAGCGACGCGAACACGAGCAGCACGTAGGCGTAGCCGACCACGAGCGCAGCGCCCCCGTAGATGGCGGACTCGATCGCGACGGAGGTGGTCTGCCCGCGCCAGAGCAGGTCGCCGGCGTTCAGCGTGCAGACGCCCACCGCGATCAGCGCCGGAGCCCACCACGCCACGCGACGGAGATTGGCGCTGGGTCGTGTGCGCGCCCACCAGATCGCGGGGCCGAGGTAGAGCAGATAGGGGATCGTGGAGAACGCGCCCGTGAAGGCAAGGAGGGACGCGCTCTTGTAGATCGCGTCGGTCGGTGTCCGATACGCGTGTCCCGACTGCTGCATGAGCAGCACAAGCCCCCACGCAGCGAGGGGCAGTACCAGCGGAAACAGCAGGGCGCGGAAGAAATATTGGCGTTCGGTCATTGGTCTGGACGGTGGGCAGCCAATGCGGCCAGTCGAGGCGAATCAGCTCTCAGGGTCGTACCCGAACTCACGCAGCTCCTGCGCACATCGGCAGGCCGCAGCGATCTTGGCCGCCCACTCGATGGCGGCCTCACGCGACGGGAGCTCGAGCACGCAGTAGCCACCGTCAAACGCACGCGTCTGCGGATACGTCTCGCGCGAGACGGTGCCATCACCCGCGACCAGCACCGGCGCCACGCTGCTGTTGATCCCGCCGCCGAACACATACACGCCAGCCTGCTTGGCCTCGCGAATGACGGCACGCGCTGCCTCACCGACCGACACCAGCTCCTCGGGAGGCACCTGCATCGCGGCGGCGGGGAAGGAGATCAGGTATTTCATCGTTGGGCTAGGCTTTGGATCGGGCCAAACACAGACGCTTGGCGGCCGCGATCTGTTTAAGGCTTTCGTCCACGAACGGTGGCGGATCCCCAGTCGTTCTCAGACTGAGCCGTACGCCGGGGAGCGGACGTGACTGCACGCGATTGTACGCCGTGAGGGAACTGTCGGCAAAGTCTATGCTGATGATGGTCTGGTCCGTCAGCGGAGTGAGCGGATCGACGATGGGAACGTTGCCGTCACGATAGAGGGGCAGCGTGGCGGCCGTGCGCACAATCTGCGCCCGCGACACATCACGGCCGTTCGCCGTGAACCAGACGAACATCATGGCGTGCCACCCATCCCGCCGGGGCGCGTGCAGCCCGTAGTCCGGAAAGTCCAGCACATTGGGCGGGCTGAACGCAGCGCAGGTCTGTGGGAGATCGCCCCACGGCGCGACTGGCGTAAAGCTCCGTACGAGGGCCGTATCCTCGCGGAGTTCGACGCGCTCATCGTACAGAAAGCGCGGCCCGAAGTGGTACACCTGCGCCGAGAGGCGCGCCGGGATCAGCAGGGCAATCAACGCGACAATCACCAACGGCATTGCAGACGACCTCGAAGCAGATGTCTGACGATACCGCGCGGACACCCGACTTCGCTAGTCCGTGTAGCACCAGGAGCCGTGGCAAAGGCGCATTGGACGCGCCAGCGTGGGGTGCTACGACCAGCACCCCAGGGCCGTCCGCCCTACTTCCACCCGCCGCCCAGTGCCCGGTACAGATTCGTCAGCGTCACCCGCTGCCGCAGCTGCGCCTCCACCAGCTCGAGCTTCACGTCGATCGCCTCGCGCTGGGCCGTGAGCACCTCGAGATAGTTCGCGCGCGCCGCATTGAAGAGGTCGCCCGCCACGCTGACCGCGCTGTCGAGCGCCGCGGCCTGCTGCGTCTTGAGCTGCAGCCCCCGCTCATATGTGTCCAGCGCAGTCACCAGTGTCGAGACCTCGGTGACCCCGGAGAGGATGGACTGCCGATAGCCGAGCAGTGCCTTCTGCTGCGCCGCACTCGCCCGCTGGAACTCGGCCTTGAGCCCGATGCGATTGATCAGCGGCGCCATCAAGTCCCCGGCAAGTCCATACGCCATCGACTCGGGTGTCTGGAACAGATAATTGGCCGTAAACGCCCGCACGCCCAGACCGGCCGTGAGATTGACCTCCGGCAGGAACTCCGCCCGCGCGGCCTTCACATCGAAGCGCGACGCCTTGAGCTCAAGCTCCGCCGCGCGGATGTCGGGGCGATTCCGCAGCAGCTGCGACGGGAGCCCCTGCGCCAGCGTGCGCATGCCCAGCCCGCTCGGCAACGCCGACGGACGCGCCACCGGCTGCGGATAACGACCCAGCAGCAGGTTCAGGCGATTCTCCGTCTCGCGGATCTGCTGCTGCAGCTTCACCTCGATCGTTTGCGCGTTGAGGAGCAGCGCCTCGAACTGCTTCACCGCAAGCTCCGTGACCCCCGCCGCCTCGCGCTGGGCCCGCACGACGTCGAGTTCGTTGCGCTGCAGGGCGATCGCCTGCCGCACGATGGCGAGCTTGGCGTCGAGCGCGGTGAGCTCGTAGTAGGTGTTCGCCACCTCGGCGACGAGCCCCGTCAGAACGTAGCGGCTGCCTTCGATGGAGCCGAGGTACCGCTGCAGCGCCGCACCCTTCTGGTTGCGGATCTTGCCGCGCACGTCGGCCTCCCACGCGGCGGTGAAGCCAAGACTCAGGTCGCCGATCGGGTCGGGCACCCGCTTCCCCTCGGTGATATCCGTCGAGGCGTTGCCCGCCCCCTCCGCCGTGTAGCGCGCCGCCTTGTCGATCCCCAGCCCGCCGCCGAGCGAGACACGCGGGAACAGCTGCCCGCGCACGCCGCGCAGCTCGGCACGCGACATCTCCACCTCCTGCAAGGTGGAGAGCAGCTCGGGGTTGTTGCGGACGGCGGTATCGATGAGCCCCAGCAGCGTGGTGTCGGCGAAGAACTGCCGCCACCCCATGTCGGCGACGGAAATCGTGTCGCTCTGGCGCGTACCCTCGCCCGGCACGCCGTAGGTCGTGGGAACAGACGGCGCGACCGGCTCGGGGGGCAGCTTGGGCGCCACACACCCGGCCAGCACCGCGGCGATGGCCGGCGCGCCCACGCGAAACGTCTTGGAGAAGCGCATGGGTCAGACCTCCGTCAGCGGACGCTCGTCTTCGGTCGCGTGGAACGGATGCTTCTCCGACCGGCGAGCAAAGGCGTAGTACAGACCAGGAATCAGGATGACGCCAAGGAGCGTGCCCATGAGCATGCCGCCGAAGGCGGCCGTGCCGATCGTCCGGTTCCCCAGCTTGCCGGGGCCGGTCGCGAACATCAGCGGCACCAGGCCGGCGATGAACGCGAACGAGGTCATGAGAATGGGGCGGAATCGGGCGCGGGCGCCTTCGATCATGGCCTCACGGACCGACCACCCTTCGGCGTGGCGCTGCGAGGCGAACTCCACGATGAGCACGGCGTTCTTGCCCAGGAGACCGATGAGCATCACCATCGCGATCTGCGCGTAGATGTTGTTCTCGAGCCCCGTCAGCAGCAGGAAGGCGAAGGCCCCGAAGACACCGGCCGGGAGCGAGAGAATCACCGCCAGCGGCAGAATGAAGCTCTCGTACTGCGCCGACAGGATCAGGTACACGAACACCAGCGACACGATGAAGATGTAGATCGCCTGATTGCCCTGGCGGACTTCGTCGAGCGAGATACCGGCCCAGTCGATGTCGAAGCCGCGCGGGAGCGCCTGCTTGGCCACCTCCGTCACGACCCGAATGGCGTCGCCGCTGCTGTAGCCCGGAGACGCCGCCCCGGAGATTTCCGACGCATTCGACATGTTGTGCCGCGTGATCTCCGACAGGCCGTACACCTTGTCCATGTGCATGAAGGCGGAGTACGGGACCATTTCATCGCGGCTGTTCTTCACCGACAGCTTGAGGATGTCCTCCGGCTGGGCGCGGTACTCCGGTGCCGCCTGCACGATGACCTTGTACTGGCGGTCAAACTTGATGAACGAGATCTCGTAGTTCGACCCGAGCAGCGTGGAGAGCGTATTGAGGGCGTTGTCCACGCTCACGCCCTTCTGTTGGGCCAGCTCGTTGTCGATGCGCAGCATGTACTGCGGGAAGCTGGCGCTGTAGAAGCTGAAGACGCTGTTCAGCTCTTTCCGCTTGTTGAGTGCCGCCACGAAGTCGGTATTGATCTGCTCCATGCGCTTATAGTCGCCGGAGCCGGCCTTGTCGAGCAGGCGCAGTTCAAAGCCGCCGGCCGCCCCGTAGCCCGGCAGGGCAGGGGGCAGGAAGAATTCGATGTTGGCGCCCGTTATGTCCTTCACCTTCTCTTCCATCTCGGTGATGATCTCCTGCGCCGAGTGCTCGCGCTCGCTCCAATCCTTGAGGTTGATGAGGCAGGTGCCGGTGTTGGCGCCCGTGCCTTCGGTCAGGATCTCGTAGCCGGCGAGCGACGACACCGACTTCACGCCATCCACGTCTTCAGCCACCTTCTGCAGGCGGCGCACGATGTCGTTCGTGCGCTCCAGGGTGGAGCCCGGTGGCGTCTGCACGATGGCGTAGAACATCCCCTGGTCTTCGTTGGGAATGAAGCCGCTCTGCACGGTCCGCGAGGTGAACCAGGTGGCGCCGCAGAGAAGCAGCAGCACGCCGTAGGTGATCACGCGGCGCGAGGCAATCACCTTGAGCAGCCCCACGTACCGATCGGTGACGCGACCGAAGATGCGATTGAACGCGTCGAGGAAGCGGCCAATCGGCGTGCGTCGTTCGCCATGCTGCACGTGCGGCCTGAGCAACATGGCGCAGAGCGCCGGAGTGAGCGTGAGCGCCACGAAGCCGGACAGGACGATGGCCGTGGCCATCGTGATCGAGAACTGGCGGTAGAAGATGCCGACCGGGCCGGACAGAAAGCCGACCGGCACGAACACCGCCGCCATGACCAGCGTGATGGCGATGATGGCGCCCGCCAGCTGGTCCACCGCCTTGCGCGTGGCGGGCAGCGGCCCCAGATGCTCCTGCTCCATGATGGCGTGCACGCCCTCGATGATCACGATGGCGTTGTCGACCACGATGCCGATCGCCAGCACCAGCGCGAACAGCGTGATGAGGTTGAGCGTGATGCCGAACAGCTGCATGAACGCAAAGGTGCCGATCAGCGAGACCGGCACGGCGATCGCCGGGATGATCGTGGAGCGCCAGTCGCCCAGGAAGATGAACACCACCAGCCCGACGAGGATGAACGCCTCGATCAGGGTGTGGATCACCTTCTCGATGGAGGCGTCGAGGAACTTCGAGACGTCGTAGCTGATCTCGTAGTGCATCCCCTTGGGGAAGGTGGACGTCGCGATCTCCTCGAGGCGCGTCTTGACGTCGGCGATGACCTGGTTGGCATTGCTGCCGTACGACTGCTTGAGGACGATGGCGGCCGACGGCTTGCCGTTGATCGTGGAGTAGATGTCGTACATCGAGCTGCCGAACTCCACGTCGGCGACATCCTTGAGGTGCAGGATCTCGCCGTTGGGGAGGGCCCGGATCACGACTTTCTCGTATTCCTCCTTGGTCGTATAGCGGCCCGGGTACTTGATGACGTACTCGAATGCCTGCGAGCGCTTGCCCGAACTTTCGCCGGTCTTGCCCGGCGAGGCTTCGAGGCTCTGCGCGCTCAGCGCTTCCATCACTTCGTCCGCCGAGACCTTGAACGCGGTGAGGCGTTCCGGCTTGAGCCAGATACGCATCGCATACTCGCGGTTGCCGAGGATGTCGGCAAAGCCCACGCCATCGACCCGCTTGAGCTCCGACAGCAGGTTGATGTCGGCGAAGTTGAAGAGGAACTTCTGGTCGGCGGTCGGATCGTCCGAGTAGACGTTGATGTAGAGGAGCATGTTCGGCTCCTCGCGCGTGATCTTCACGCCTTCACGCACCACGATCGGCGGCAGCTTGTTCACCACCGATGCCACGCGGTTCTGGACCGCGAGCGTGGCCTGATTGGGGTCCGTGCCGAGGTTGAACACCGCCTGGATGTTCGCTTCGCCGTCGTTGCCGGCGTCAGAGGCGATGTACTTGAGCCCCGGCGCCCCGTTGATGGCGCGCTCGAGGGGGATGACCACGGCCTTGATGAGCAGTTCGTTATTGGCGCCCGGATAGTCGGCCACGACAGTGACCTTGGGCGGCGAGATGCTCGGATACTGCGTGACCGGCAGCTGCGACAGCGCCAGCCCACCCACGAAGAGCACGAGAAGCGACAGGACGATCGATAAGATCGGCCGCTGAATGAACCGATTCCACATGGCGGCTTATTCCGCGCGCAGGCGCAGCGTCTTCAGGACGTCCTTCATGTCCTTGACGTCGAACGTGATGACGTCGTCGTCCTTCACCTTCTGTACGCCCTCGAGCAGGATCATATCGTCCTTGGTGATCCCGCTGCCCACGATGAACAGGTCCGGCAGGCGCCCGGCCACGGTGATGAGCGTGGCGTGCACCTTGTTGGCCTTGTCGATCACGAAGACGTACGTCTTGTCCTGGATCTCGTAGGTGGCCTTCTGTGGGATGATCAGGGCGTTCGTATACGGGACGCGCAGCAGCACCTTGCCGGTTTCCCCGTTGCGCAGCAGGCGGTCGGGGTTCGGGAAGATGGCGCGGAAGGCGATGTTGCCCGTCTCGTTATCGAACTCCCCCTCGACCGTCTCGATGGTCCCCTCGTGCGGGAAGCGCGAATTGTTCGCAAGCATCAGCGAGACGGTCTGCTTCCCCTTGCCCGCCCGATTCGCCTGGTAATCGAGGTACTCCGGCTCTGCGACATTGAAGTAGGCGAACATCCGGCTGTTGTCGGACAGCGTCGTGAGCAGCTCGCCCTCCTCGATCAGGCTGCCGAGCTTTTTCGGGATGCGATCGAGCACGCCGTCAAAGGGCGCGCGGATGTCGGTGAAGGAGAGATGCAGGCGCGCGGCCGCGGCTTCGGCCTTGGCGCCATCCAGCTTGGCCTGCGCGAGTGCCTGCTCGTTCTTGGAGATGATCTTCTTGGCCGCCAGCGTCGTGGCGTTCTCGAGCTCGATCTCCGCAGCGCGCACCTCCGCCTCGGCCTTCTGCAGCTCCGCCTCGTAGACCTTGGGCATGATCTTGAAGAGCAGCTGCCCCGCCTGCACCGAGCGCCCTTCATCCACCGGCATCTGATCGAGGAAGCCCTTCTCCTGCGCGCGAATCTCGATGTTGCGGAAGGAGCGGATCTGAGCGACGTACTGCTTCTCGTACGACGTATCCATCACGATCGGCCGGGTGGCCACGTACTTCGCGGCGGCTTCCTCAGCCTGGGGCGGCTTCTTGCACGCCTGGAGGACCGTCAGGGCGGAAAGGCCCAGCACAAGCTTCATGGATGCGGGACGTGAGATGGCAAACCGTGCGCGCACGCAGCTACTCGCGTGCAGGCCAATGGCGGAATTCGTCACGGAAGATGCGAATTCAGCCTTACACGTCCCTAACAGGGGTGTGGCGGCCGTATGACACGCCCGGTCGCGCCCCCAACGACAACGGGGCCGGTCAGCTGACCGGCCCCGCGTCTCAACGAAGCATGGACGCCCTCAGGCGACCGTAATGGCACCGGCGTTCTTCGCCAGCCACGCGTCAAAGTCCAGCAGCGCCGGATAGAGCGCCCGCGACCGGGCGGCATCCCGGTACCCCTGAAACTCGTCGCCCAGGATCGCCTGAAACTGGAACATGTTCCCGAGGTCTTCAGCGCCCGGGAACCCCAGCCCGCGATAGACATCGAACGGCACGTCCACGAACTGCACGGGGCGACCGAGCGCCCGACCGAGCTTCGCGGCCAGTTCCTCGCCCGTGAGCGACTCGCCCGCGATGCCGATGCGCTGACCCACGAGTCCCGTGCCCTCCTTGAAGATGCCGTAGGCGCAGGCGCCGATGTCGCCGGCGGCGATACCCGGCAGCTTCACACCACCCAGCGGCATCGCAAAGACGGCGTCGCCCTGCTCGTTGGCGCGCGGCCCCATGCCGAAGTGAATGAGATTATCCCAGTAGAAGGCGGCCATCATGTACGTCGTGGGCGCGCCTTCGTTCGCGAAGACATGATCCACGGCGCCCTTGCCGTCAAAGTGTGGCACCTTGTACTGATCGGCGAGCGTGGGGAGGCGCGAATCGCTGAGCGGAATCCACTTCCGCGTGTCCTCGAGCGTGGACCACACGACGTGCTGGATGCCCGCCGCCTTGGTCGCGCGTGCCATCGCCGCGGCCTGCGCCTCTTCGCGCGGTGCCGAGAAGTGCTCCCAGAAGTTCGTGACGCAGAAGGCGCCATAGGCACCGGCGAGCGCCGGGGCCAGCGTCTCGGGCTGGTCCGCATCGGCGGCCACGACCTCCACGCCCAGCGCGGCCAGGGCCTTGGCCTTGTCCGAGTTCGGGTTGCGCGTGATGGCGCGAGCGACAAAGCCGCTGGCCGGATCGGCCGCGATGGCGCGCACCAGCCCACCGCCCTGCGCGCCGGTGGCGCCAAAGACGGCAATGATACGAGATGCCACGAATCCTCCGAGGAAGGTGCTAGCTTAGGGGTGAGGTACCGCGTTTCAATCTAAGCCTGCTCCTCGCCGTCCGGTTCCGACCCCCTATGGCTTCCGACAATCCGCTTGCCCATCTGGGCATCGACGCCGACCGGTGGGAAGACATCCGCGCGGCCCTGGAGTCGAGTGAGCGGTATCGCGTGGTCGAGCGCTTCGAGCCGCGAGCCGCGTACCATGCCGCCGACGGGCGGCCCCTGCGCACGGCGTTGTTTCTCGACGTCGAAACGACGGGTCTTGTGGCCGGTCGCGATGCCATCATTCAGCTCGCGATCGTCCCCTTCACCTTCGATCGCGAGAGCGGGCGCATCTTCGAGGTGTCCCCCTGCGTGTCGTGGTACGAAGACCCGGGGGTGCCGATCCCGCCCGAGGTGACGCGGCTGACCGGCATCACCGACGCCGATGTCGCCGGCCAGCGTATCGATGAGGACGCGGTGGCCGCGCTGCTGGCCCACAGCGTCCTGGTGATTGCCCACAATGCGAGCTTCGACCGGGGCTTCCTGGAAGCGCGCCTGCCGCTGTTCGCCAGCGCGGCCTGGGCGTGCAGCCAGCGCGACGTGCCGTGGGTGGAGGAGGGGCTGCAGTCCGCGCGACTCGAGTGGCTGGCCTACAAGCACTGCGGTCTGTTTTACGAGGCCCACCGCGCCGACATCGACTGTGGGATTGCGGTGCACCTGCTCACCACGGCGCTCCCGTCAGGCGAGCTCGCGTTCCAGGCCTTGCTGCGCAATGCCCGCAAGCGCGAGGCGCGCGTCTGGGCGATGAACAGCCACTTCGACACCAAGGACCGCCTGAAGGCCCGCGGGTACCGGTGGAGCGCGGGTGAAGACGGCACCACGAAAGCCTGGTTCCGCGACGTACTGCAGGACGACATCGAGGCCGAGCGCGCCTGGTTGGCGGAGCACGTCTACGCCGGGATGTCGGGGCGCCCGGAGATCGTGCCCTTTGACGCGCGCCTGCGCTACTCCGCCCGCCTGCTGCGCCTCGACCTCAGTCGCTGACGATCGGGCTACTCGCATCTCGCGGGGAGATTCGACCCGATGCCCCCGGGATGGGGCGCGAAGTGGCGTGTCGCCCCACACGAAACGTTGCCCCGGCGGTTCGACGGTCGTCGCCCCGATGTACGGGTCGCGGTCATCGATGGCGTGACGGCGATCCGTTCCTTTTGCCCGTGTGGGCCCGATGCTTTCCCAGATGGCACCTTCGGCAGCGATACAGTTGGTTCGTGCACTGCGTGCGGCGGGGCCGCATCCGACGTTCGTGGCCGACGCCGCCGTGCAGTTTCACGTGCCGGCGGGTCCGGTGCGCGCGGTGGTCGTGGGGCTCGATGCGCAGGCGCGTCAGGCCATGCCGCAGGGGCTGCCCTATCGGCTCCGGATCCGCCAGGCGCCCGCCGGGTGTGGCTACGACGTCGGACGGGAGTACACCATCCGCGCGGCCTGCCTCGAGCTCGATCCCGACGCGGCGCAACCCGTGCCCACGCTCGCGCCGGCCGCGCCGGCCGCTCCCGCCCGACCGATGTTCCTCGTCGCGTTTCTGCGCGAAGGCGGCACGGTGCCGGTGCAGGGCAGTGTGCTGGTGATGGCCGAGACGCTCGAAGCGGCATCTGCCGCAGCGATGGCGCAGCTGACGGCGGAGCTGGAGGCCGATGTGCGTGAACGCGGCGAGTCGCCCGAGGCCATGGTACTGCTGCTGAATGCCGCCGAGGTTCCACCGCCGCCCGCGTCATCCGGCGGGGCCACCGTGCTCGCAAGCGTGACGTGGTGATGCGAAATGAGGGCGCCGAATGCTGACGGCGCCCTTCACGTTTTCCTACGTAAATCACGCGATCCGCTGATCGTAGAAGTGCGGCCGCTTCCGAAACTTCATCACACGTGCACTCCCCCTCGCGTTATCGCACGCACCGCAGAACAGCCCCGGGAGCGGGCCTGACATATGAACACCCATCGCATTGCCCTTCTGCTCGCCAGCGCCCTGCTGGCCGTGGCCTGCGAAGGCCCCATGGGGCCCGCCGGCCCTGCGGGAACGAACGGCACGAATGGCACGAACGGCACCAACGGGACCAACGGCAAGGACGCCAACAGCGCCTGCCTCTCCTGCCACTCCACCGCCAACATGACGGCGATGGGGGATCAGTATGCCCAGTCCAAGCACTTCACCGGCACGACCAGCGCGCGCAACACCAAGTGGTGCGCCGGCTGCCACACCAGTGAAGGCTTCCTCGAGAAGTTGAGCGCCAACAAGTTCACCGTGGCCAACGACATTCCGAACGCGACGCGCATCGGCTGCTCCACCTGCCACAAGCACTCGGGCTTCGATTTCGCCGTCGATACCAACACGGCCATTCTGCAGACCACCGCGCCGGTCGCGCTCTACTATGACCAGAACCTGAAGACGACCGACTTCGGGGAGATGAACAACATGTGCGTGAACTGCCACCAGATCCGTGGCACCACGTCCAACACCTACACCGACTCGCTCGGCGCGACCAAGACCTATGTGCAGCTCGCGTTCTTCCCGTTCTCGCCCACCAAGGACGACAACGCGAATGTGAACTACCAGGTCGGCCAGAGCTTCTCGGTGCACGATGGCAACCAGTCGAACCTCTTCACGGGCCGGAACGCCTACGAGTACACGGGCGTCAGCTACACGCGCACCTGGAAGCACAGCGACTGGAACTGCACGTCCTGCCACATGAACACGTACGACCCGGTCAACAAGGTCGGTGGCCACACGCTCAAGCCGAACGAAGCGATCTGCGAGAGCTGCCACACGTCCGACAAGATCGCGCCGACGCAGGCCAAGATTGATGCGAAGCGCATCGAACTCGCCGAACTGCTCGCGGCCCGCAAGGTCTTCAAGAAGACGGTGAACGCCACGACCGGTGTGGCGAGCTACTCCGCCATCCAAACGCACGACTTCTACGGCCGCCTGTTCCTGAACACGGCGAGCACCAACAAGTACGGCACCGCGCTGGTCGCAGCGAACACGGTGTCGCCGACGACGGGGCTGGTGCTCTACAACAACACGATCACGATGGGCACCGACGCCGCGTGGGCCGACCGCATCGGCCGCCCGTGGAAGATGGGCGAACTGGGCGCCGCGTATAACTACGGCTACATCAACAGCGAACTCTCGATGGGTGTGCACAACCCCGTGTACGCGCTGCAGGTCCTGCAGGCCTCCATCGATTGGCTCAAGGCGCACCCGTAACCCAACCCGGCGCATCACGATCCGCCCGCGGGGCCCGTCCATCCGGACGGGCCCCGCGTCGCGTTGGGGACAGGCCCGGCGAACGATTAGCTTGCGCCGCATGTCCGCGTCCCCGGTGAGACCCACGTGCTGGCCGCTGCTGACCATCGCGCTGCTGCTGAGCGCCGTGGGCGTCCGCGCGGCAGCGCAGACGACGGTCACGATCGACACCACCCGCATCGTGCGGCAGGTCGGGCCGGCCCCGCTGCTCGGTGGCGCCATCGATGCGCACGATACCGGCATCGTGGATGCCCTCTGGAATCCGGCGGCGCTCACCGCCATGCGCAGCGTCGGGCTCACCCAGCTGTCGTATCGGTTACGCACCGAGCTGTCGGTCGCGGCCTGGCACTGGAATCCGCGCGGCCGCTGGAGCGACGCGGCGCGGGCGCAGGGGTACTGGGTGTCCGACGACCAGCCGGGCGCGCCCATTCTGGCATCGCCCGGCTACGACCTCCCGCGTCGTGGGAACACCTTCGATCAGGCGGGGCAGCACGATTGGTCGCGGCTCACCGATGGACGCACCGCCACCTTCTGGAAGAGCAACCCGTATCTCGCGGCGCGCTACACCGGTGAGCCGGAGGCGCAGCACGAGCAGCTGGTGGTGCTCGACCTGGGTCGCCCGCAGCCGGTCAACGCGCTGCAGATCGCCTGGGCCGCGCCGTGGGCGACGACCTATATCGTGGAGCGCTGGGTCGGCGACAACGCGCTCCCCGCCGATGCGCGGCCGGCCGGGCAGTGGACGGCCTTTCCGCAGGGCACCGTGCAGCACGGTCGCGGAGGCACGGTGCAGCATCGCCTGAGCGCGTCGCCGCTTACCACGCGGTGGCTGCGCATCCGGCTCCTGACCAGTTCGCACACCGCGCTGCCGGGGAGTCGGGATCCCCGCGATTCGCTGGGCTTTGCCATTCGCGAGCTGTACGCCGGCCGCGTCGATGCCGCGGGGCACTTCACCGATCTGGTGCGCCATCGCCCGTCGCAGCGCCAGAGCGCCACGTGGACGTCGTCCACCGATCCCTGGCATCGCGCGCGGGATCGCTCGCCCGATCTCGAGCATCCCGGGATCGATCGCGTGCTCCAGAGCGGACTGGTCGCCGATAGCGCGATCATGTGGTCGGTGGGCGCGCTATACGACACGCCGGAGAATGCGGCGGCGCTCGTGCGCTATCTGCGCGCCCGCGGTCATCGCGTGTCGCAGGTGGAGATCGGCGAAGAGCCAGACGGTCAGTACGTGCGCGCGGAAGACTTTGGCGCGCTCTATCGACAGGTCGGCCGCGCGCTGCGCGCCGTGGACCCGGCGCTCACCCTCGTGGGCCCGTCGCTGCAGAGCACGCAGCTCGACGTGCGCTTCTGGCCCGACACCGCCATGACCACCACCTGGCTGCAGCGTTTTCGGGCGCATCTGGTGGAGCAGGGCGCGGCCGACCTGCTGCAGGCCATCACCTTCGAGTGGTATCCGTTCGACGCGACCTGTGACCCGGCGGGTCCGCAACTCGCGCGGCACCGCGGCGTGTACGAGCGGGCGTTGGCGCGTCTCACACCGCCGCTCACCGATCTGCCGTGGATGCTCACCGAGATCGGGTACTCCGCCTTCGCCGGCGAGAGCGAAGTGACGCTCGCTGCCGCCGTGCTCTTTGCCGATGTGATCGGCCGCGGGCTCGAACATGGACTCACGCGCGGCTACGTGTACCGCTGGGAGCCGGCCAGCCTGCAGCCGGCGCCGCGGTGCGGTACGCTCGGGATCAACGCGATGCACCTCGTCACCGACGATCTCGTGCTGCGCGATTCAACGGCCATGTTACAGGCGGTGCGCCTGCTGCAGCGCGAGTGGTTGCCGGCGGCGGGTGACTCGGCGGTGCTGCTCGCGACCACGGTGGGGCAGGGCGCAGTTGAGCCTGAGCGCGCGGCGGCGTATACCCTGCGGCGATCCTCTGGTGAAATGCGGCTGCTCCTCACGCATCATGACACGGCGAGCACCTTCACCGTGCGCGTCCCCGCCCTCGGCGATCGGGAGGCGACAATCACGCAGTACGGCCCGGCGCAGTACGCGTGGCGGACCGCGCCGGCGGGCGGGCGGACGGTGCGAAACACCCCGCCCGCGCAGCGTGTGCAACGCGGGGCGTCCATCGAGTTGCCGCCACTCTCCGTGACCGTGGTGCGCTGGCGCCCCTGACGCGCGGCCATCGCCCGCGTGTGAGGAAAACCCTCGTGACGACGGGCCCGGCGTGGCCGTCGTCCGGGAAATGCGCCTCCGTGTCCGTATCCGTCTCGCCTTCGGTGCCCTGTCGCTGATGATGCTCATCAGGGACGCGTCCGTCGCGTGCGCGCAGGCAACGCTGGTTCCCGCCAACTCCGTGGGCGCAAACACGAGTGGCCTCCCCATGGGCGCCGTGGTCGGCCTCAACGTCGCGCTGGGTGCCGGGGTCGCCGGGGTGCACGCCTGGCACGACGGCCGTCCAATCCGCCCGGCCGTGTGGCGCGGTGCCCTCGGTGGCGCGGTGATGGCCGGTGGCTTCGCGGTGAGCACCTGGTCGGCGGACGCGGCGCGACTCGCGACCGCACAGGTGGTCGCGATCGGGGCGAGCATGGCCCGCAACGCCGGTCGCGGCACGCCGCTGTTGGGCGACGTCACGCTGCCGCTCTCCCCGCTGCTGCTGGAACACCAGCACGACACGACAGGAAACGGCGGGTGGCGGGTCCGCGTGTCGGGCGGGGCACTCTGGGGGCTCGTTGAGCGGGGGGTGTCGCGCGAGGGGCTGCAGCTGGATTGGGCAGCCAGTGGGACCACGGGTGCGCCGGTTTTTCGCACCGGGAGCCCGCGCTTCAGCGTCGGGGTGAACTGCCCGCCCGGGGTGGCCTGCCTCCGGGCCGGGAACGCCAATCTCGGGACGATTGCCTATGCCACCGGCCGGAGCCCCGCCGAGCGCCACGCCACCCTGACCCATGAGGCGGTCCATCTGGCCCAGCGCTCCCGCGACCTCATCTTGCTCGGGGGGCCGCTGTCCGACTGGTTGGCCGCCCGGGGCGGCCCGGTCCGGCACCTGGGGCGATTCCTGGTGCTGGACGGGCTGATGCCGCTGGACTGGATCGACCAGGCCACCGCTCGCCGATGGTCGGGGTATCAGAGCTGGTACGAGCGGGAGGCCCGGGCGGTCGCCCCCGGCAGCGCGGCCAGTTTCCGGGCCAAAAGTTCTTCCGAGAAACTTTAGATTGCGCATTGTGCCCCGGTGGGCACCCCGCTAGGGTTCATTACAGCGAAGCGCGTCCCAAGGGGCGTGGACATGTTCCGACAGACCGGGCCTGCCAGCGAGCGGGCCCTTTTTTGTTGCAACGCAAGCCATCAGGTGATGGCGACCCATCGTGAGGGACGATCACGAGCAGGTGGAGTCGGTAGCTTTTGCATCGCAATGGTGCTCCGACTGATACCAGGTTTTCAGAAGAGGAGCAGCATCGTATGCGTACGACCGGCACTGTGAAGTGGTTCAACGACGCGAAGGGTTTCGGTTTCATCACGCCGTCGAACGGCCAGAAGGATTGCTTCGTGCATCATTCGGCCATCCAGGGCAGCGGCTTCAAGTCGCTGGCCGAAGGTGAGCAGGTGGAATTCGACATCGTGCAGGGCCAGAAGGGTCCGGCCGCTGAGAACGTCGTCAAGATGGGCCGCTAAGCTGTCCTTCGATCCGGAGTCCCGATGAAGGACGACATGATCGAATTCGAGGGGGTAGTGAACGACGTGCTGCCCAGTGCGATGTTCCGCGTCACCCTCGAGAACGGCCACAACGTGCTTGCCACCATGGCGGGAAAGATGCGGAAATTCCGCATTCGCATCCTGGCCGGCGACCGGGTCACGGTGGAAGTCTCACCGTATGATTTGAGCCGCGGCCGGATCACCTTCCGCCACAAGTAATCGATCACGTTGGAGCACTTGGGGGCCCCGTCTTCGGACGGGGCCCCTTTTGCATTGCTCCGGCGGGGTCGGCTACGTTTGGCGCATGACCGCACCCGACGTACTCCAGCCGGCGGCGCCCCCGCTGACCGACGCCGAAGCGGCCGCCCGCAAGCGCATTCTCACGGTGCTGTTTGTGGGCGTGTTCATGGCCGCCCTCGACGCCGCCGTCATCGCGCCGGCCATCCCGGCGCTCCGCGCCGCTTTTGGCGTGGACAATCGCCAGATCGGGCTGGTGACCATTGTCTTCAGCCTCTGCTCGCTCACGAGCACCGCGCTGATGGCGAACCTGAGTGACCGGTTCGGCCGTCGTAGCATCTACCTGATGGACATCGCCGGCTTTGCGCTGGGGTCGCTGCTCATCGCGCGCTCCACCACCTTCGGCATGCTGCTGCTCGGGCGGGCCATTCAGGGGCTGAGCGCCGGTGGCATCACCCCCACCGCCAGCTCGGTGGTCGGTGACACCTTCCCACCCGATCAGCGGGGCCGCGTGCTCGGGCTCATCGGCGCCACCTTCGGCATGGCCTTTCTGGTGGGCCCGGTCGTCGCGTCGGCCCTGCTCGTCTGGGCCAGCTGGCAGTGGATCTTCCTGATCAACCTGCCGGTCGCGGCGATTGTGTTTGCCATGAGCTGGCGCGCGCTGCCGCGGCGCACGCAGGTCATCGAGCATCCGCCCTTCGACTACGCGGGGATCACGGTGCTCGCGTTGCTCCTCGCCGGCCTCACGCTGGGCATCAATCGCGCCGTGGATATCACGCTCAATATCCACGCATGGCCGTACCTGCTCACCATGGCCGCCGTGGGCGTGCCGGTGCTCATGCTGATCGAACGCCGCGCCGCCCAGCCCATCGTGCCGATGACGCTCTTCGTGTCGCGACAGCTGCGCACCACATGGGTGCTCTGTGTGGGCGCCGGCTTCGGCATGGGGAGCGTGATCTTCATTTCGAGCGTGGCCGTGGCCGCGTTCAACACGCCGTCGCGCAAGGCCGGGCTGCTCCTCCTGCCGCTGGTGTTGTGCTCAGCGGCCGCGAGTGCCGTGTTCGGGCGCATTCAGAACCGGCTCGGCGCGCGCAACGTGATGCTCTGCGGCTTCGGCACGCTGCTGGTCGGCTCCGCCCTGGTCGCCGCCGGTGCCGACGTGTTCTGGATCTTCATGCTCGCCACGCTGTTCATCGGCGCCGGCGTCGGCATCGTGGTGGGCGGTACGCTTCGCACAGTCGTACTCGACGAGGTAAGCGCCAAGGAACGCAGCGCCGCCCAGGCCCTGGTCAACATCGGCATTGCGATCGGCAACCTGATGGTGGTCGCCGTGTTGAGCTTCCTCGCCGATCGCACCGGCGGTGGGCTGCACGGGCTGCAGGTCGCCTACGGCGCCGCCGCGGGCGTGATGGTGGCGATGATGGGGCTCAGCACACGGCTGCAGGTCAAGCGCTGAGGCACGGGGCGGGCCCAGACGGCCCCGTGCGGTTCGCTGAGATCGGCGTGACTGCCTTGCGGAGGGGCGGGGGAGCGGGGCAACGGAGGAACCCCAAACAGAAACGGGGCAAGCGCCCCATCGGCGCCGCCCCTCTCCGTTGCCCCGCTCCTCCGCCTCTCCGCAAGGCAGGTACAACGCACTGTCCGACTCAACTAACGCCGGATCAACGCGCACCGTCCGCTCAGGCCGTCCCGCTCACCCGCAGCACAAACGCCACCGCCACGAAGTGCAGCCCCGCGCCCACGAGCGTCAGCGCGTGAAAGACCTCGTGGTACCCGAACACCTGCGGATTCGGATTCGGGCGCCGCGTGGCGTACACAATGGCTCCCACCGAGTACGCGAGGCCGCCCAGTACGATGAGGGTCAGCTGCGTGGCCGAGAGCGCGCGATACACATCGCCCAGATAGGGCACCGCAATCCACCCCACCGCGAGCGCCACCAACGCCCGCAGCCACTTGGGCGCGCCGGGGACGAACAGGGTGAGCGACGCGCCGATCGCCACGCCGATCCACACCGCGACCAGCAGGTGCGTCCCGGTCGTGCCGCCAACACCGAGCAGCGCGATGGGCGTGTAGGTCCCGCCGATCAGCACGAAGATCGAGGCGTGGTCCGCCCGTCGCCACCACGCCCGCACCGCCGGGCGCCACTCGAGGCGATGATAGGTGGCGCTCACCGTGAAGAGCAGCGCCAGGCTCAGCGCGTAGATCGCGCCGGCCAATCGCGCCGTGGCGTTCGGGGCCAGCGCGATGAGCGCCGTGCCGGCGCCGAGGGCATAGATCGCGGCCCACTGGTGCAGCCGGCCGCGCCAGACGGGCTTGGCGGTGGGCGACGATGACGGCAGATGGGCCGGCGACATGCGCATCCTGGTAATGAGAGCGGGCACGCGACTCGCGGATCCCCACTCGAAGCATCGCCGGTGCGCTGCCGCGCGTCAACGCATCGATTCCGGCGGTGCAGCCGGCGGGACATTGGCGCGCGTCCAGGGGATGACATCGAGACGCTCGAAGGGAATCGGTGCTCCCGTCTGCTCGTCGATGCCAAAGGCCTCTGGCGCGCGTGCAAGGCGGTCGAGCGCGTCATCGATCTGTCCGATTTCGGCCGAGCGCCGCGTGGCGAGGGTCGCGTCCAATTCCTCCTGCTGCGTGTCCGTCCCGATATCCGCCATGTGCTGCGGCATCGTGGAGGCGTCGCCGGCCGGTTCGTCGGCATCCCGGGCGGCGTCGGTCTTGGCAAACTCGCGCAGCGGCGTGAGCAGCAACTCGCGCTCCTCGCGGAGACGCCGTTCGAGGTGCGCGAGCTGGTCGGTGGTCAGTGTCATGGTCGGGTCCGCGTGAGGGTCGAACCCGACATGGGCAATGGTTGGGCCACGGCGTTCGCGGTGGTGCGGTGGGTAGCGTATTGACAGTAAACTGACACCATGTCAGTTTGCTGACATGAGCGCCGCCGACACCCCCCAAAGCCGCCTCCGCGCCGATACCGTCGAGCGCATTCTCGCCGCCGCCTTCGAGCGGCTGCGTGATGAGCCGGAGGCGCCCTTCTCCCACGAAATCGTGGCCGAACGGGCCGGCGTGTCGGCGCGCACCGTCTATCGCCACTTTCCCACGCAGAGCGATCTCGTGCGCGGCGTATGGCAGCAGCTGCGCGACCGCACTGGCACCACCTGGCCCCGCACGCTCGAGACCATCATCCCGGAGCTGCGCGGGCTCTTCGCGCAGTTCGAGCGCAACAATGCGCTCACGCGCGCCATGCTCGCCGCCGCGCCCCGCGCGAACTATTCGCAGCACGGATCCGCCGAAGGGCGCGCCGCCTTTCGCGAGGCCCTCGCCCCACTGCTCGTGCACCGTACGCCGGGTCAGCAGGATCAGCTCATCGCGCAGTGCGTCGCCATCTACAGCGCCCCCTTCTGGCAGATGCTCCGCGATCGCGGCCAGCTCAGCGCCCCCGCCGCCGCCGAAGCCGCCGTGCACGCCATGACCGCCGTGCTCACGGCCGCCAAGGCCGACGCGAAGGCGAAGCCGAGCAAACGCCCCAAGCAGTCCTGACGCCTACTCCCTGTAACCCTCCCCCTGACCCCTGAGGGGTTCCTCATGTCTCACCATCTCAGCAGCACCCCCATCATCGTCCCCCATGGCGCCACGCGCACCAGAGCCCCGCTCAACATCGTCGGCGAACTCACCCACGTCCTGGTGAACAGTGCCGACAGTGCGAGCCAACTCGCCGTCTTTCACCTCAATGCACCGCCCATGAGCGGCCCACCGCTGCACGTGCACAGTCGCGAAGACGAATGGTTCTATGTGCTCGACGGCGAGTTGGTCTTCGAGGTTGATGGTATTAGGCACGTCGTCACCGCCGGCGGTTCGGTCTACCTGCGCCGCGGCTTGCCGCATCGCTATCAGAACTTCACCGACCGCGACGCACGCCTGCTCATTGCCGTGACGCCCTCCGGACTCGACCGCTTCTTCGAAGCGATGGACGCTGTCACGCCGCCGGGTGGGCTGCCCTCGATGGAGCAGTTGCTGAGCCTCGACGCTGAGTTTGGCCTGACCACCATGGGCCCACCCATGGGTCCCGAGGATCGTCCGTGACCGCTCCCGCCGTGGCGCCCGCGCTCATCACCGAACACTCCACGACCCGGCGCAGGGCGCGTACGCTCCATGACCGCGCCACGATCTGGCTCTCGGTCGTGCTGTTGACCACGCTCCTCGGCTTCCAGCGCACCATCACCAGCCGGCTTGGAACACTGGACGTCGCGCACGCGGTGCACGGCGTTGCCTCACTCGGCTGGCTGGTGGTGCTCATCGTCCAGGCCGAGTTGATCCGGCGCCGCCGGCGCGAATCGCACCGCCAACTCGCGCTCTGGGGGGTGCTCTTCGCGATGGCCATGACCGTCACAGCCCTCCCCATGCTGCAGGTCACCGGTGCGCGCGCCGTGGCCGATCCGCGCGGGGGTCAGATTGGGTGGTTCCTCCTGATCATGGACAGCGGCCTGCTGCTCCTGTTCCTCAGCCTATTCGCAACGGCCGTGGCGAACGTCCGTCGCCCCGCGATCCACGCACGCGCGATGGCCGCCACCTCGCTGATCGGTTTGGCGCCGGGGCTTGGACGGTGGTGCATGCGCCTGTTTCAGGTAGACCCGATCGCGGGATCGTACTTTGCCTTGGCGGCCGGAGCCGTCTGGCTGGGGTGTCTGATCTGGTCTGATCGCCGGGCGGGCGTGCGCGATCGCGTCTATCCCGCTATGCTGGTGGCGACCCTGTTTGTCATGGGGCTCAGCCAGCCGATCGCGCAGCGCTTCACGCATGTGCCGGTGGCCGTCAGCTCGCGCCCCTAGTCCTTCAGCCTCGACGCATGTCTGCTGCGCACACGCCCGACGCGGTCCTCCGCGTCCTCGCCGAGAACGGCCTCACCCCCGAGACCCGGCTCTATCGCGAGGCGGTCTTCATGTCGCTCGCGCCAGCGGGGACATCCGACTCCTTCCGGTTGCACGCCAATCCGCATCCGGTGGAATCGGTGGTCGATGTGTATGGGGCCGGTCATCTCGTGCAGGCCGAATCACTCGGCAAGGGGCTCGCCTTCGCGCAGACGCCCACGCCCAACTGGCAGGAGACGATGGAGCTCCGCGCGATGAAGGGCATCACCGGGGCGCACCCCGAAGCCCGGGTTGAAGTGGAGATCACCGTCGCTGACGTACTCGCGCAGGGCGGGCGACTCTATCCCGTCGAGTCAGTAACGGTTGAGAAGGCGTGGTACTGCACGCTCCCGATCGGCGGGATCGACGTGCGTATCGTGATGTAAGGAGCGCGTCGCCGTGCCTCCGTGCGAGATCAAGCCTCTGCCACCGGTATTCGAGCTCGGGCTTCAGTAGCCCACGGCCATCCCGTCCTTGCGCGGATCGCTCCCGCCGACCCACCCGCGAGGCAGCCGCACGATCGCCTGGGCCCCGCCGAACTGCGTCTGGCGCTCGTCGGTGATGACATGGCCCATCGCGCGCAGCGCATTGCGCACGCCGTCCGTGATGGGCGCCTCGAGCGCCACGTTCATGCCGTTGAGATGGCGGAAGCGCGCGGCATCGATCGCCTGCTGCACGTCCATGCCGAACACCAGCATGTTCAGCACCACCTGCACGTGCCCCTGGGCCTGCATGGCGCCACCCATTACGCCGAAGCTCATGAACGGCCGTTCCTTGCCACCTTCGGTGCGGGTGAGGAACGCCGGGATGAGCGTGTGAAACGGGCGCTTCCCCGGCGCCACGGTATTCGGCAGGTTCGGCTCCAGGGTGAACCCTGCGCCGCGATCGTGCAACGCAAAGCCGGTCCCGGGCACCACGATCCCCGAGCCGAATTCGTCGTACAGCGAATTGATGAAGCTCACCATGTTGCCGGCGCTGTCGGCCACGGTGAGATAGATCGTTTCGCTGGACGTGCGCAGCGGGCCGGGATCGACCCGCGTCATGGCCTTCGTCGCATCCAGATGGCTGCGGCGTTCGGCGATGAACGCCTCGCTCAGCATGCGGTCGGCCGGCATGTCCAGATGATCGGCGTCGCCCACGAACCGCGTGAGGTCCGCGTAGGCGAGCTTCTTCGCTTCGATGAGATGATGCAGGTACGCCGCCGAGTTGTGCCCCATCGCCTTGAGATCATACGGCTCGAGGATGCGGAGCATCTCGAGCGCGGCGACGCCCTGATTGTTGGGCGGCAATTCCCACAGGCGATAGCCCTTGAATGGCACCGACATCGGCGTCACCCACGTCGGCTGGTTCTTCTTCAGATCGTCGAGCGTGAGAAAACCGCCGAGCTGCTGCACGCGCGCCACGAGCTTCTGCCCGAGCGGGCCGCCATAGAAGGTGCCGATGCCATCGCGCGCGATCGTGCGGAGCGTGCTGGCGTAGTCCGGATTGCGGAACCACTCACCGGCCTTCGGTGAGCGCCCGCCCGGCAGGAACGTCGCCACCGCGCCGCTGTCGCGCTTGAGGAACGTCTCCTGGCCGACCCAATCCTCGGCGATCACCGGCGTGAGCGGAAAGCCATCCTGCGCGTAGCGAATGGCCGGCTGCAGTACGTCGGCGAGCTTCTTCGAGCCGTACGTCGTGAGCAGCGTCTGCCATCCGGCGAGCGCGCCCGGCACGGTGATCGTTTCGACGCCACGCGGGATGCTGCGCGTCCGTCCGCGCTTGAGCAGTTCATCGCGCGTCATGAGCGCACCCGCGCGCCCGCTCGCGTTGAGCGCCACGAGCTTCTGTTCCTTGGCGATCCAGATCAGCGCGAACAGATCGCCGCCGATCCCGGTCATCATCGGTTCGGTCACACTCAGCACGGCCGCCGCGGTCACGGCCGCATCGATGGCGTTACCGCCGTGCTGCAGCACCTCGAGCCCCGCCGCCGACGCGAGCGGCTGGCTGGTGGCTACGATGCCGCGCGGCGCGTACACCGGTGAGCGGCCGGCCATCGTCAGCGGGCGTTGGGCGAGGAGCGGCGCCGCACTCAGCACGCACGCACTCAGGATCGAAGCAAACCGCCGCATGAGTCTGGGGTCAGAAGGATGAAGAGGCCGACATCTTGTCGCCGAATATTGTAGCTACCGCTGTGCTTGCTCGCACGTGGGTGTTCGCGAGGCTATGGTCGCCGTGCGCCAACCCCGATCGGCGTTGGCGATCACGTCGACTATGAGGATGCCATGTTGTCTCGTCGCTCCAGAGTACGTGCGGCCCTCGGGGCCATGTCCGGCAGCGCGGTGCTGCTCGCGAGTTGCACCGACTCCAGCGCAATCGCGCCGACCGGCGATGCCGCCTTCGCCCGAGCGGGTTACGACACGCCAGGCGTGAATCGCCAATACGGCACGCCGCTGTCGCTGGGGAAGGGCAAGGCGCGTGCGTACGTCGTAACCGATACGAAGGATGGGAAAACGCCGTTGGAAATCGGCATCGCGTTCGATGAGACCGTCCTGGATGGACTGGGCACGGACATGCAGATGTTGCATCTGCCCTTCCCGGGCAAAGCGCCGGCGCCCTACACGTTCATGATGCTCGATTGGAATCCGCAGGGACACGAGCCGCCACACGTGTACGACGAGCCGCATTTCGACTTCCACTTCTACACGGTGCCGGAAGCCGAGGTGATGAGCATCGCGCCGTGGGTTGGGCCCCCGCCGGCGGCGGCATTCATTCCGCCGCAGAACGCCCCCGCCGGGTACTTTTCCGGCCCGCCAGTCCCCATGATGGGCACGCACTGGCTCTGCGGCTGCGCGCCCGAACTCGCCCGCTTCAACAATCCAGCGTGGGCGCTCCTCCCCAAGTTCGACAAGACGTTCATTTACGGGTCGTGGAACGGCCGGTGGACGTTCCTGGAACCGATGATCACCCGCGAGTACCTGCTGTCGCTCAAGACGGCCGTGATTGGATCCTTTGAGCAGGTCGTGCCACCGGTGCCCAATGCGGCGGCGCCCGGCAATTTCGGCAAGGCCGGATGGTATCCCGCGCGCTATCGCATTGTGTACGATGCGCAGGCGAAGGAGTATCGCATCGCGCTCGCGACGCTCAGCTGGGCACAATAGCTCGGACGCACACGCTGGTGCGCCGCTGTGCGGGGGCCTCGGTCCCGGTGCGGCGGCGCTGTGCGTCCCGGCACCGTTCGGCGTGCGGCGGAGGGGGTTCGCGCCCCCGTTAGCTTTCAGCATGCCCGTTCTGGAACTCACCGACGCCTCCTTCGACGCCGACGTCCTGCGCGCGTCCGAACCCGTGCTGATCGACGTGTGGGCCGCGTGGTGCGCGCCCTGCAAGGCCCTCGACCCGGTGATGCAGCGCCTCGCCGAGCAGTTCGACGGACAGGCGCGCATCGCCAAGCTCGACGCCGATGCCAACCTCGAAACGGTCACCCGGTTCGACGTGCGCGCCCTCCCCACGCTGCTGCTCTTTGATCGTGGCACCCTGGTGGAGCGCTTCTCGGGGGCGCAGTCGTTCGGCACCCTGGCCACGCGGCTGCAGGCGCAGCTCGCGCTGCGCGCGACCGGTGAACTCCCCACCGCGGCCCGTGTGGCCGCGCCCCGTCCGGCACCGTCGGCCGCCGTGAGCGAGGCCGAGCAACTGGTTCAGGCCGCCGAGCCCCTGGTGGTCTTCAAGCACAGCGCGACGTGCTCGATCTCCATCCACGTGAAGCAGCAGTACGATGCCTTCGTGGCCGCCAATCCCGACGTGGCCACCCGCGTGGTCGTGGTGCAGACCGAGCGCCCGTTGTCCAATGCCTTGGAACAGGTGACGCAGGTCCGTCATGAGTCGCCGCAGGCGCTGGTGGTACGTGGCGGCCGCGTGCTCTGGCATGCCTCGCACCGGCGCATTACTGCCGCGGCGCTGGAACGGGCGGTGCAGCAGGCGCAGGGGGCGTCGCTGACGCCGTAAGGCAGGCTGGGCGCTGCCGCCCAACGGCTGCATTGCCGGCGCGCCATGGCCCCGGTACACTCTCCCAATGACCAGTGCCGTGGGGTATCCGCCTGCGATCTCGACCGTCCTGATCGTCGATGACAATGTCGACGCGACCGATTCCCTCGCCCTCCTCCTCGAGCGCGTCGGGGTGCAGGTGCTGGTGGCCTACGACGGGCGCAGCGCCTTGGAGCGCTTTCTCGAACGTCGTCCCGATGCCGTGGTCATGGATATCGGGCTCCCCGTCATGGACGGCTACGAGACCGCCCGCCAGATGCGCGCCCAGCAGGGTGAGGCGCCGCTCCTCCTGATCGCGCTGACCGGCTGGGGGCACCCCGAAGACCGGAAGCGCTCCGAAGCCGCCGGCTTCGACCACCATCTGGTCAAGCCGGTGCTCCCGTCGGAAATCCACGGGCTCCTGTCCCAGTTCGCCTCGCGGAGCTGATCAGGCTAGCATCAAGGGTCGCTTATCCGACCCTTTCCTGATGCCGATGCTCCGCATTCTTCTTTGCACCTCCGTCGCCGCCGCCGTGGCCGCGACGTCGCTCGCCGCGCAGGGCACCATCCCACCCCGCGCCGTGCGCCGCGACATCCCGCTCACCAACGCGATTCGCAAGGCGATGGCCGCCGGGACCCGCGACTCAACCGGTCGCCCGGGCGCCAAGTACTGGCAGCTGCGCACCGACTACGCCATCGACGTGTCGCTCGATCCGGCGACGCAGAAGCTCACCGGCAAGGCGCGGATCACGATCCGCAACACCAGCCCGGAGTCGTTGCGCGAGGTCGGGTTGCGGCTCGACCCGAACATCTTTCTGGGCAACGCGCCGCACGCCGCGACGTGGACGATCGCCGAAGTGACCGACGGCATGCTCATTTCGCGCATGACCATCGATGGGCAGCCGGTGAACATCGCGTCGAACGCGCCCGTCACGACCGCCGGTCCCGACGGCGCCCGTGCCATTCAGACGGCGCAGCAGAATGCCGCCAACGCCGCCGGTGGCAACACACTGCTCGCCGGTCGGTCCACCAACGCGCGCGTCCGTCTCGCGAGCCCGATTGCGGCGGGCGCCACGGCCCGGCTCGAGATCGACTGGACGCACAAGCTTGCGGGGGGCCCCGGCACGGGGCACCGCATGACGCAGCGGTGGGCCGATTCGCTCTTCCAGCCCACGCAATGGTTCCCGCGTGTCGCGGTCTACGACGATCTCCGCGGCTGGGACAGCGAACTCTACCTCGGCCCGTCGGAGTTCTACAACAACTTCGGCACGTTCGATGTGAACATCGATGTGCCCGCCGGCTGGATCGTGAGCGGCACCGGCATCCTGCAGAACCCGCAGGAGGTGCTCACCGCCAAGGCGCGCGAGCAACTCGCCAAGGTAACCCAGAGCGACGCCATCACGACCATTGTCGGCCCGGATGAGGTGGGGCCGGGGCAGGCCACCGCGACCAGCAGCACCGGGCGCCTCACCTGGCGCTTTCACGCCGACACGGTGAACGACTTCGCGTGGGCCACGGCCAAGAAGTATGTCTGGCAGGCCACCCGCGCCACGATCCCCGGCAAGGGCGTGGTGCCCATTCATATGCTCTTCCTGCCGGGCCGTGCCAATCTGTATGCGCGCGCCGGCGAGATCGCCCGCCACGCCCTCGAGTACTACTCGGGGCTCTGGTTCCCGTATCAGTTCCCGCAGCTCACGCTGCAGGACGGGCCGAGCGCCGGTATGGAGTATCCGATGGTCATCAACTCCAACCAGGGCGCGGCCGACCACGAAACCGGGCATCAGTGGTGGCCCATGGTCGTGAGCAACAACGAAACGTGGTACGGCTGGATGGATGAGGGCTTCAATCAGTATATGAACATTCTCTCCGACGCCGACGCCGCGAAGAAGCCGCCGGTCTTCGACGGGCTTGGCCAGAGCTACGGCCGCACCAGCGGCAATGAAGCCGAACCGCCGATGATGTGGAACGCGAATTACGCGGGTCCCGGCTTCTACGGCTTCACCACCTACTCTAAGACGCCGCTCATGCTCTCCATGCTCGGCGGCATCGTGGGCGACACGGCCGTACAGCGCGCGCACCGGGAGTGGGCCACCGCGTGGATGTTCAAGCATCCCTCGCCCTGGGACTACATGTTCTTCATGAACAAGGCGCTGGGGCGCGACCTCGGGTGGTTCTGGAACGCGTGGTTGTTCACGACGGGCAGTGTGGACGGGCGCATCGCCAGTGTGAAGGTGCAGGGCATCCGCACGTCCGTGACCGTCGCGCAGGATGGCGACATGCCAGCGCCCATCGTGCTCGAGGTGAAGTTCGCCGAACAGGGGCCGGCGATTCGCCCCATGAAGAACGCCGTGATGAAGGACGCGACCACCGCCCGCGTGACCGTGCCGGTGGACGTATGGTTCGACGGGAGCCGCCAGCACACGCTGGATCTGGTCTTTGGCGGGCGCGCGATCGAGAAGATCACACTCGATCCCGATCGCCGCTTCCCGGACAAGAACACGCAGGACAACAGCTGGAGCAAATAGCCGGCGGATGAGCGCCGTGTGCCAGCCGTGTGACAGAACAGCCCGGGCCGAAACGCCCGGGTTGTTCGTTACGTGGCCGGTCCGAACCTCACGCTAAAGTCGGATTCATCCCAATCCGATATCTCAATGAAGTGCCGCTAACGGGAAAACCGTGCGGGCATACGGCTGGCGACGACGCTGGCCACCTCAATGCCGTTTTCTTCTGTAATAGTCCCGTGTCCGTCTTTGCCTTCACCACCCTGCGCGCGCGGTTGCGTGCTGTTGCACTGGTTGGCGCAGTCGGCATTCTCGCGGTCGCCACCGCGGGTCAGGCCGCGTTGCATCTCGCACGTGGTACCACCGCCGAACTCGTCTCGGTCAACGAGGCGCAGCGCTACCAGATGGATAGCGACATGATGCACGACGCCATGCGGGCGGACGTGGTCGCGTCGCTGTTCGCGGCGCAGCGGCACGACAGCGCGGGCGTCGCCTCGGCCGTCGCGTCGCTCGGCGAGCACTCGGCGCGCTTCATCGAGTCGCTCAACAAGGCCGACCAGATGGTGACGGACCCGGCGATCAAGAACGGCATGCCCGCGCTTCGCAAGGAGGTCGAGACGTACGCGGCCGATGCGAAGGCAGTTCAGGACGTCGTGCTCGCCAATCCGGTCGAGGCGCAAACGCGCTTCGAGCGGTTCTCGGCGCAGTTCACGGCGGTCGAGGACCTGATGGAGCGCTTCGGCGATCAGATCCAGGCCGACGCGCGCACCACGCAGGCGTCCACGACCAAGCAGTTCTCCCGCGCGACGTACATCATCTGGGGCTGCTTCGCCCTCTTCTTCGCGGCCGGTCTCGGCTTCGCCTGGGTCATCGCGCAGTCGCTCGGCGATCGCATGGCCGCCATCGCGGCGCAGATCCGCGAACTGCAGGAGCATGGTGTCCAGCGGGTGAGCGAGGCGCTCAGCGCCCTCGCGCGCGGCGAGGCCGTGGCGCTCGAACGCCATACGCTCACGCGCTCCGACGATACGTCCACCGACGAACTCGGTGCCGTCAGCGTGGCCGTCAATCAGATGGCCGACCAGTGCGATCTGTCCATCGAGGCCTGCTTCAAGGCCCAGACGGCCGTGGGGCATACCGTGCAGGAGATCGAGCGGCTGGCAGGCCAGGTGCGCGATGGCGTCCTCGATGGCCACGCGGATGTGGGGCCGGTGCAGGGGCGATACGTCGACGTGCTCCGGGGTGTGGAAGGCGTCCTCTCGGCCGTCAACACGCCGCTCCTCGAGGCGCGCCGGGCGCTCGAGCAGGTGGCCGATCGCAATCTCGAAGTGAAGATGGACGGCGAATTCAGCGGCGAGTTCGCTCGCATGCAGACCGCCCTCAACACCGCAGTCAACCAGCTGCGCGTGACGGTCGGGCAGGTGCGCCAGGCGGCGTTCCAGGTCGATGACGCTGCGGTGCAGCTCTCGTCGGGCTCGCAGCAGCTGGCCAACGGCGCGTCGGAGCAGGCGTCGAGCGCCGAGGAGATCAGCGCGTCGCTCACCGAACTCTCCAGCGTTGCCGCGCGCTCGGTGGAGCAGGCGAGCGAGGTGAAGGCGAGTGCGGAGCTCGCGAAGGCGAGTGTGCAGAAGGGGAGCGAGGCCATGGTCGCGCTCAATGCCGACATGCATCGCATCAAGCAGTCGGCCGATGCCACGCAGCGCATCGTGAAGACGATCGACGAGATCGCCTTCCAGACCAACCTGCTTGCGCTCAATGCGGCCGTCGAAGCGGCGCGTGCCGGTGATGCCGGCCGTGGCTTCGCGGTGGTAGCCGAGGAAGTGCGCGCGCTCGCCATTCGCTCGGCGGAAGCCGCCAAGCAGACGGCGGCGCTGATCGAGGAAGAGATCCAGAACGTGGACGGCGGCGTGAAGCGCGAGGAGGCGGTGCGGGAACAGCTCACCGCGGCGCGTCAGTATGTCGAGCGGATGGCGATCACGATCGACGAGATCGTGACCGCCGCGAGCCATCAGGCCACCGGCATGCGTGAGATCGGCAACGGCGTCGCGCTCATGAGCGAAATCACGCAGCAGGTGGCGGCCAATGCCGAAGAAGCCGCGGCGTCGTCGGAAGAGCTGACCGCCCAGGCGACCCAGCTCGCCGAAGCGGTGAAGGGCTTCAAGACGCGCGACTGGGAGAACCGCCCGGCCGACCGGCTGTCGCTGAATGCCCGTCGGCGGCAGGCCGCCTGAACAGGACGTAGATTTTCCGATAATCGATTATTGAGACTCTCAGTAGTTGACTAAATCAGGGGCGTTCAATAGGCTCAAGGGACAACCGACTCGTGGTCCTTTGCCGCCTATTGCCGCCACGTAAAACAACGAGCTAAAACGCGAATGCCCGGGCGGCGCTGCTGCCCGGGCTTTTCGTTTGTGGGCCGGCGTCACTGGAGGAGGAGTGCTCATGTCCACCATCCGTCCGATCGCGATCTATCACGAACACCCCGACTGGTTCCGCCCGCTTTTCGCGGAGCTCGACCGTCGCGGGATTCCCTACGAGCGGCTCGATGCCGTCGCGCATCAGTTCGATCCCTCGGAGACTCAGGCGCCCTGGTCGCTCGTCGTGAATCGCGCGAGCCCGTCGGCGTACCTCCGGGGCCACGGGCAGACGACCTTCTACACGCTCCACTGGCTGCGCCATCTCGCGCGGCTCGGCACCCCCGTGGTGAATGGCGCCGACGCCTACGCACTGGAACTGTCGAAGGCGAATCAGCTGGACCTGCTGCGCTCCCTCGGCCTGCCGTATCCGCGCGCGCGCGCCATCAACCATCCCTCGCAGGCGCTCGCCGCGAGTGCGGGTTTTCGGTTCCCGGTCCTCGTGAAAGCCAATGTCGGCGGCAGCGGTGCCGGCATTGTGAAGTACGACTCCCGCGAGGCCCTGGCCGCCGCGGTCGATGCCGGCACGGTGGATCTCGGCGTCGACCACACCGCGCTGGTGCAGGAAGCCGCGCCGCTCCGCAATGGCCACATCACGCGGGTGGAAACGCTGAACGGCAAGTATCTCTACGCCATCAACGTCTATCCGGCGGTGGGCTCCTTCGACCTCTGCCCGGCCGATGCCTGTCAGACGACCAGCGGCGCCGAGCTGGTGCGCGGCGCCTGTGCGGTGGACGCGCCCAAGAGCGGCATGCGGGTCGAGCGCGCCGATCCGCCGGCGCACATTATCGCGCAGGTGGAGGCCGTCTCCCGGGCGGCGAAGATCGATGTGGGCGGCATCGAGTACCTCGTGGACGACCGCGACGGGCAGCACTACTTCTACGACATCAACGCGCTGTCGAACTTCGTGGCCGATGCGGTGAACGTCATCGGATTCGACCCGTTCGCGACGTTTGTCGATTATCTGGAGGCGCGCATCGGGCGCGCAGCGCAGGCCGCGTAACGCGCCGACGCCCACCAGCCGCCTGCCGCTACTTCCAGGTGTACGTCGTGATGTTGGAGCTCGCCGTCAACACGGAGACGGGGCCACCGGTGCCGCCACCGGTGGTCCGCAACTCCAGACGGAGCGGCAGCATCGTCGCGGCATCCACCTGGGAGAGCGCGACGGAGTTCGTTTCGGGGATCGGCATCTGATCCACCATCGATTCGCTCATCCCCATCTGCTTGAGCATCTCGAGCAGTGAGGGGCGCAGCGTTTCGCGGGAGATCGTCGTGCGCGTGCTGAACTGCCAGCAGACGCGGCGGGTCGGATCGGCGCAGGGCACCACGCCGTCAAACCGTACCACCCGCGGAATCGAGATCGACGACGCCGGATTGAGCGGCGAGGGCATCGACGTGGCGGTGATCACCGAATCGCCCGGCGTCCACGAGCGTCCGTACATGCTCAGGTAATTGTCGCGATGGGCGTTGGCGGTCAGTCGTTCGATTGCCGCCGGCGACGACATCTGCTCCAGCGTCGCCACCATGCCCGGGGCCATCTGCCGGATCCGGTCCATGGTGGGCGCCATCAAGGAGTCCATCAGGCGCTTCATCTCCGCCACATTGCTGAGGCGGACGAACTGGCCGTCGCGGGACACGATGTACTGTCCCCCCATGGCGGCGATCGCCGTCGGGTCCGTCTCCTGCGGCTGGCGGCTGGCCACGAGCTTCTCCACGACGCCACGGCTCTGGGTGATCTCAAGCCCCTCCGGATGCGCGCGGACGGCCAACGTGGAGGTGGTGCGCGTGACCGACGAGTCATTCATGCTCATCCCGGCGGCTGCACCGGAGACGGTCGTGCGCACCTCGTTCACGACCGTGGCAGTCGCCCCCGCGGGCCAGGCGAATTTTGGGGTCACCGTCTGCGCGGCGCTCAGGTGAGGCAGGCCGCTCGCCAGGAGCACGGTCAGTGTCAGGGTCTTCGCACGCATGGCATCGCTCCAAAAAGGTCATTGCATCGCGGTCACTCGACCGACGCCATATTCTACCGCATGCGCCGACCCCTCGCCTCCGCCCTGCTGGCCGCCACGATGGTGGCCGCCTCGTCCCTCGATGCCCAACGGCCCGCCGCGCGTCCGGCGCGCCGCTTCCCCATCGACACGGCGTCGATCGCCACCATCCACGCCGCCTTCAAGGCCCGTACGCTGACCTGCCGCCAGCTGGTCGACGCGTACCTGGCGCGCATCGACTCGCTCGACAAGAAGGGGCCGGCGATCAATGCGATCATTCTGACCAACCCGGCCGCGCGGGCCGTGGCCGACTCGCTTGACGCGCGCTACGCGAAGGGCGGACCAGTCGGCCCGCTCCACTGCGTGCCGATGATCGTGAAGGACAACTTCGAGACCGTGGGGCTGCAGACCACCGCCGGCTCGCTCGCCCTCGAAGGGTGGCAGCCGCGGCAGGACGCCACGATGGTCCGCCTCGTCAAGCAGGCCGGCGCCATCGTGCTCGCCAAGAGCAACCTCGCCGAGTGGGCCTTCACGCCGTACGAAACGGTGAGTTCGATCCTGCCCGGGTACACCCGCAATCCGTACGCGCTCGATCGCGTCACCGCCGGCTCCAGTGGCGGCACCGCGGCGGCCGTCGCGGCCGGCTTCGGCGCCGTGCGGCTGGGCAGCGACACCGGCAACTCCATCCGTGGTCCGTCGGCCCATCAGCTGCTCGTGGGTATCCGCTCCACCATGGGGCTCACCTCCCGCGCGGGCGTCGTGCCCCTCAATGCGGTCGCCGATATTGCCGGCCCGATGGCGCGCAGCGTGGCCGACGCCGTCACCGTGTTCGACGTCATCGCGCACAGTGATCCGGAGGATACCGTCACCGCGCCAGCCGATGCGAAGCGCGCCGCGCGCTACACCGAGGCGCTCGTCCGCGGCGGGCTCAAGGGCGCGCGCATCGGCGTGCTGCACCAGGCCTACGATCGCCCCACGCTCGATCCGGAAGTCAAAGCGGTCTTCGAGAAGGCCGTGGATGATCTGCGTCGCGCCGGGGCGATCATCGTCGATCCCGCCACGGTCGATTCACTCGATGTCATTCAGCGCCGCCAGCAAGGCGGGTGCAATCGCTTCAAGGCCGATCTCGAGCGGTATCTCGCGGCCCGTGCGCCGAACGCGCCGGTGCACACCATCGACGAGGTGCTGCGCAGCCGGAAGTATCACCCCACCGTCGAGCAACGGCTGCGCGACGCCGCCACCGCCACCGAGCCCCCCGAAACGGCGCCGGGGTGCGTCTCCCGTGAGAAGGTGCGCAGCGCCCTGCGCGTCGCCGTGACGCAGCTTATGGATTCCCTCAAGCTCGATGCCCTCGTGTATCCCACGTGGAGCAATCCGCCGCGCCTGATTGGTGATCTCAACACGCCGCACGGCGACAACAGCCAGCTGTTCTCTCCGTCGACCGGCTTCCCAGCGATCACCGTGCCGATGGGCTTCACGCGCGACCATCGACTTCCGGCCGGCATGACGTTTTTCGGTCGCGCGTTTGATGAACCGCGTCTGATCAGGCTCGCGTATGATTACGAACAGCTCATCCACATCTGGCGCGCGCCGCGACTGACGTCGGCCCTGCCCTGATACCGCACAACCCCATCAGGTTATCCGATTTCGCCTGTCAGGTTTTTACTGTAGCTAGCCGGTGGGACGAACGATACTCTGAGCGGAACCCACCGGAGTCCGCCAGCCTGATCGGCGGTGACACGACCGAAGACGGTCGCGCGCGCTCTGCACGTTGCTGGAGCCGTGATGTTCGCGGTCGCTCTCGAGACCCTACCGCTCGACGCGCTATGCGATCCGCATCTGATCCTGGATGCGGACGGCCTCGTGGTGCGCGCGGATAGTCGCGTTGACGCCGCGATTCTCAACGATGCGCCAGTGCTGCGGCAGTTGGCGATGGCCCGTGTGGCCCCCACCGAGATTGTCGCCGACACCATCCTCGGGCGACGCTGGTTCTCGGTGGCGACCACCGACGGCAAGTGGCAGGGCGCCCCCGCCCGACTGGTGCGCCTCCTCGACATCACGGGCGAGCGGCACGAAGCGCTCGCCCAGCGGCACCTCGCGGATGCGGCGCAGGATGTGATCGACGCGCTGCCTGCGGCGGTGCTGTTGCTCGATGCCACCGGCCACATCATCGCCGCCAATGCGCGCTGGCACATTCAGGCCAACACCGGCGAGGCAGGATCCGTCGGGTCGCGGCTCGGCGCCAATTATGCCGACGAGTGCGACGCGCTGGCCGCTCGTGGTGATCCGGCCATGCAGCGGCTCGCCGATGGCGTGCGCCAGGTCCTCGATCGGCGGCGCCTCGCGTTTGAAGAGGACGTGCACTGCCGCAATCCGGCGAATCCCGTCTGGTATCACGTCACCGTGTCCGCGCTGGGGGCCACCGAGGGCGCGGTCGTGCAGCATCTCGAGACCACGGCCTTGCGCGAGGCCCTGCTCGCCGAAGCGTCGGCAACGGCCCACTTCCGTGGCGTCTTCGAAATGGCCTTGGATCCCATCCTGCTGTTCGACGATGCCATGCAGGTCCTGGCGGTGAATGCCGCGGCCGAGCAGACGCTTGGGCGCTCGCGCGATGCGCTCGAGGGGCGTCCCCTCTGCGAGTTCGTCGCACCCGAGTCGCTGAATACCCTCTACGAGCAGCACGAAGCCCTCCTCGCCATGGGGGAGGGGCGCGGCTTTTCGCAGTACATGGGCGCCGGTGGCAAGCTGGTGGACGTCGAGTTCGCCAGTCGCGCGAACGTCGTGCCCGGGCGGCACGTGACGATGCTGCGCGATCGCTCCGCCATGAACAGCATGGAGCGCCAGCTGCGCACGGCGCAGCGCATGGAAGCGATCGGCCGGGTCACCGGCGGCATTGCCCACGACTTCAATAACCTGCTCACGGTCATCGTCGCGCACGCCGAGATCCTCGCCGGTGATCCGGATGCGGTGAGCGACGCCGATCGGCAGTCGCTGCAGGAGGTGCTCGCCGCGGCGCGGCGGGGCGCCGAAATGGTGCGCAAGCTCATGGCGCTCGGCCGTCAGGAACCGCTGCGCCTCACCGCCTGCGACATCGGCGCCGGCATCGAGGAAGCGGCCACCATTCTGCGTCGCATTCTCCCGGAGACGATCAACACCCAGGTGCGGATCGAGGGCGAGCTGCCGCTGGCCTGCGCCGATGCGAACGCCGTGCAGGAGATCCTGCTGAACCTGGCCACCAATGCCCGCGATGCGATGCCGGACGGTGGGAACCTCACCATTACCGTACGCGCCGAATCGGGGGCCGCCCGTCAGGCCGCGGATGCCGCCCGGGCCCTGGTGCAGCCGCTCCATCACGTCGTGGTGCGGGTGCAGGATACCGGGGTCGGGATGGACAGCAGCACGCTCGCCAACCTCTTCGAACCCTTCTTCACCACCAAGCCGCCGGGGCAGGGGACCGGGCTGGGGATGCCGATGGTCCAAGGGCTCATGGAGCAGATGCGGGGGCGCGTGGAGGTGCGGTCGGCGCGCCAGCAGGGCACCACGGTCACCCTGCACTTCGCCGTGGCCGACAGCGCCTGGATCGCGCAGGCGCTCCCCACGCCGGCCAAGGCGCACCGCGCCGTCCATGGCGAGACCGTCCTCGTGGTCGAGGACGACCCCGGGATCCGCGCGTTGGCAGTTCGCCTGTTGGAGAAGGCGGGGTATCGGGTACTCGAGGCCCACCACGGCGACCATGCCTGGGATGTCCTCGCCAGTCGCTCGCACGCCCTCCACGGGCCGATCGACGTGGTCCTCTCCGATATCGTGATGCCCCGGGGCGGTGGGGCCCGGGTGCTCGACGGGGTGATCCGCTTTGGCGCCGGTGTCCGCCTGATCTGGATGACCGGCTACCCCGGCGCAGAATTCGACGACGCAGAGGTGCGGGCGCCGTGCGCGGCCCCCATAATCCAGAAGCCATGGTCCGTGGCTGGATTGCTGGCCGGCGTGCGTGACGCGCTGGACGGCCCGCCCACCCCACTCCCCTCGTACCAGTCCGACGCCCACTCCGCATGACCACCCCCCAGAGTCTCGAGCCGACCGCGGCCACCACCGACGAGCAGGAGCCCCTGTTGGGGATCTGCGCCATCGGCGCCAGCGCCGGCGGGCTCGAGGCGCTGCAGCTCTTCTTCGACAGCACCGATGCCAATACCGGCATCGCCTATGTCGTCGTGCAGCACCTGTCGCCCGACCACAAGTCGCTCATGGTCGAGCTCCTGCGGCGTCACACACCGCTCAAGGTCGTTCGCGCCGAAGAAGGCATGCGCATCATGCCCAACACGGTGTATCTCAATCCGCCCAAGACGAACCTCACGATCAGTGAGGGCGAACTACATCTCGTCGAGGCGCCGAGTGGCTCCGGGTTGCACCTGCCGATCGACAGCTTTTTCGCGTCCCTCGCGCAGGCCCAGGGCGAGTTCGCCGTGGGCGTGGTGCTCTCGGGCACCGGCAGCGATGGCACGCGTGGCGCGCGTGAACTGAAGGCCGAGGGTGGCCTCGTGCTGGTGCAGGAACCGACCGAGGCGCAGTTCGACGGCATGCCGCGGAGCGTCGTCGCGACCGGCCTCGCCGATCAGGTCCTGCCGGTGGGCGAGATGCCCGCCACGATCCTGCAGTTCTTCCAGCGGCGGGGCGGCGTGCGCGCCATGACCGCCCCCGAGCAGAGCGCCGGCACCGCGCAGCAGGTCACGCGCGTCCTCGGTCTGCTGCGCGATCGCCTCGGCACGGACTTCGCCGGCTACAAGCCGAATACCATCATTCGCCGCATCGAGCGCCGCGTGCTCATGCACCCCGGCCTCGGCTGGGATGACTATGTGCGCCTCCTCGAGGATTCGCGCACCGAGTTGGTGGCGCTGCATCGCGATCTGCTCATCAACGTCACCCGCTTCTTCCGTGACGAGGAGGCCTTCCGCCTTCTGCAGCAGCGCGTCCTCCCGCAGCTCGTGCAGGATGCGCCCCCCGATGGCGAACTGCGCGTCTGGGTGCCCGCCTGCTCCACCGGTGAAGAAGCCTACTCGATTGTCATCCTGCTGCTGGAGACGCTCGAGGAGCTCAAGCTCACGCGCAACGTGCGCGTCTTTGCTACCGACGTGGATCAGGATGCCGTGGAGTTCGCCGCCGCCGGTCGCTACGGCGATTCCATCGCCGCCGACATCTCCCCGGATCGACTGGCGCGCTGGTTTGTGGCCGATGGCGATGGCTATCGCGTCAGCCGCGCCCTGCGCGATCGCGTGATCTTCGCCCGACACAATCTGCTCAAGGATCCGCCGTTGACGCGCATGGACATGGTGTCCTGCCGCAACATGCTGATCTACCTCGGCGCGGATCTGCAGCGTCGCGTTATCGCGTTGCTCGCCTATGCGCTCCGCGCACGTGGCTATCTGCTGCTGGGGTCCAGCGAAACGGTCGGCGCCCTGTCCACGCTGTTCGACGTGGTCGATGCGAAGTGGAAGCTCTATCAGGCGCTGCAGCCCGGGCGGCATACGCTGGCCGAGGCACTGCCATCGCGCCCGCGCCGCTCGCTCATGCAGACCTATGGCGTCACGACCGGCGCCGAGGCCGCGGTGCTGTCCACGCGCGGGCAGGCCACGCGCAGCGCCGCTGAAGATGGGCTGCTCGAGCACGTCTTCCAGGAGCTCACCGATCTCCTCAAGCTGCGATGCGTCGTGCTCGACGCCGAGTTCCAGCTGCTGCACACGTTCGGTGATGTCTCCACGCTGCTCAAGGTGCCGGCCGGCCGTTCGACGCTCGAGATCTTCAAGCTCTTGCCGCGCCCGCTGAGCGCGGCCCTGCGCGCCGCCCTGGGGCGCATCGCGAAGGAACATCGCGAGATCATCTACGAAGGCATCGAGCTCCAGTCGAACGAGCCCACGGTCACGCTGCACGTGCGCCCGCTCGACGTGGGCCCCGATCGCACGCGCGCCTACGTGATCTTCTTCCAGAGCGGCCCCGTGCCGCTCACCGGCAAGACGGCCGATACGCTCGCCGCCGACGAAAGCACCGCGCTCCGCCTCACGCAGCTCGAACACGAACTGCAGTACACGAAGGAAAACCTGCAGGCCACGATCGAGGAGCTCGAAACCTCGAACGAGGAGCTGCAGGCCACCAACGAGGAGCTGCTGGCGTCGAACGAGGAGCTGCAGAGCACCAACGAAGAGCTCCAGTCGGTGAACGAAGAGCTGCAGACGGTCAACGCCGAGTATCAGGAAAAGATCGCCGAGCTCATTTCGCTCAACAACGACATCGAGAACCTCCTGCGTACCACCGGGGTCGGCACCCTGTTCGTGGACGAAGGGCTGCGCATCCGCAAGTTCACCGATGCGGCGCTGCGCCTGCTCAACGTCATGCCGCAGGACATCGGCCGCCCGCTCGAGCATATCGCCGCCAAGGTGCCCGGCGTGGATCTGGTGGGGATGTGCCGCCGGGTCATGCAGGGGCAGGGCGCGGAGTCCCACGATCTGGTCGCCAGCGATGGCACCCATCTCCATGTGAAGGTGCTCCCGTATCTCACCGGCGACGTGGGGGTGCATGGCGTCATCGTGAGCGTGATCGATGTGACGGAAGTGAAGCAGGGCGAGGAGCGCCTGCAGAACATCCTCGACTCGATCCCGTCGTCACTCGCGGTGCTCGGACCCGACGGCACCATCGTGCAGACGAACGCCGAATGGTCGCGCTTTGCCTCGGCGAACGAGGCGCCGCCGCCGCTCATTTCCGGCGTGGGGCTCAACTACGTCGCGACGTGCATGGCCGCGCCGAACGATCCGATGGCGCAAACGGTCGGGCGTGGGCTGCGGGATCTGCTCGCCGGCCGCCGCGAGCGCTTCGAGGTGGAGTACCCCTGCCACTCCCCCACGCAGAAGCGCTTCTTCCGGCTGTCGGCCACGCCGCTCTCGAATGCCGGCCCGCGCGGCGCGCTGGTGCAGCACTTCGATATCACCGGCACCGTGCTGCGCCTCGAACGGCTCACCCAGTGGGCGGAGCAGGTGCACGCGATGGGGGTGGCGGGACTGCCGGACGTGCCAGGGGAGTAAGGCACCCACAACCCAGCACTAAAAACCCGAGACCCTAAACTGATCGGTTTAGGGTCTCGGGTTTTTGGTGCTGGGTTGTGGGTTCCTCAGGAGCTGTAGTACGCCGCGTTCTCGTCCACGTACCCCTTCGTGAGGTCACAGCCGTACGCCGTGGCCTCCCCATCGCCCACCCCGAGGCACACCTCGAGGTCAACCACTTCCCGGGAGAGCGTCTCGCGCACGATGGCATCATCGAACGCGAGGCGCTCGCCGTTGCCCACGACCTGATAGCCGTTGATCCAGGCATCGGTCGTGGCTGGCCGAATGGTGCAGGTGAAGCACTTGCCCACCGCCATCAGCAAGCGGCCGACATTCGGATCGGCGCCGTGCACCATCGTCTTCACGAGCGGCGAGTTCACGATGCTCTTCGCCACGACGTGCGCTTCGGTGGCATTCAGGGCGCCGCGCACCGTCACGCGGACCAGATGCTCCGCCCCCTCGCCATCGCGCGCGAGGATCTCCGTCATGCGCGTGCACCCCGCGCGCAGGACGCGCAGGAATTCGGCTTCGTCCACCGCGCCCGCCAGTCCGTTGGCGAGAATCGCGCACGTGTCCGACGTGCTCGTATCGGTGTCCACGCTGAGCATGTTGAACGTCGGCGCCACCGCCGCGCGCAGCAGGCGGTCGAGCGTGGGCGCATCGAACGCCGCATCCGTGAAGATGTAGCTCAGCATGGTGGCCATGTTCGGCTCGATCATCCCTGAGCCCTTCGCCACCCACGTGATCGTGGCGTTGCCCACACTGGCCGACAGCGCCTTGGGGTGCGTGTCGGTGGTCATGATTCCTTCCGCGCCGACCATCGGGTCGCCCTGCAGATCGGCAGCCATCCCCACCACGCCCCGTTCGATCTTCTCGATCGGGAGCTGCACGCCAATCACGCCGGTGGAGCTCACCAGCACCCGCCCCGGGTCGGTGCCGAGTTCGGCGGCCGCCGCGCGCGCCATGCGCCGCGCATTCTCCACGCCCGTCGCGCCGGTGGCCACGTTGCTCACCTTGCTGTTGGCGATGATCGCGCGCAACGTGCCGCCCCGGATGGTCTCACGCCCCAGAATGATCGGCGCGCCGGGGAAGTGATTGCGCGTGAACACCGCGGCGGCGGCCGCGTCGACGTCGCTCGCGAAGAGCGTCAGATCACGCGCGCTGGGCTTGAGGCCCACATTGCGGCTGGCGCAATGAAAGCCGCGCGGGAACACCGGCGTGGCATGAAAGAGGGAGGGCTCGGACATCCGTCTAAACTCGCCCGCCTGCGGGTCCCTCACAAGCAGCCGCATTGCGTCGATGACCCCTCGGCTCGCTCAGGGGTATCTTTCTCACGCTCCCGCCCATTCCTGCGCACCGGATCCTGCTCTGATGCTGACACTGCCAGACATCCTTCGTTCCCTGCCGCGCGGTCGCGTCAGCGGCCATCGCGCGGTGGCCGCCCTCGCCCTCGCGGCCGCGTCGGCCACGCGCGCGCCGGCTCAGGCGCCGCGCCCCGAACGCCCCGCGCCGCGATCGGTGGCCGATACTTCCATCTTCGCGCCGCTCGTACTTCCCACGGCCAACGAGATGCGCGCCGGCAGCGGAGCCCCCGGCGCCCGCTACTGGCAGAATCGCGCCGACTACGTGCTCAAGGCCACGCTCGATACGGCCAAGAAGAGCGTCAGCGGGAGTATGACGCTGCGCTATACCAATCGCACGCCGGACACGCTGCGCTTCCTCTGGATGCAGACGGAGCAGAACGCCTTCCGGGACAAGTCGCTCAACTCGTACATCTTCGAGGAAGACGGGCGCTTTGGTTCGCGTGGCTTCAACGGCGGGTACACGTTCACGAAGCTCGCGCAGACGCTGGGCCCTGCCGGCGGCGCGACCAAGAGCGTGGAGCTCACGCGCCGCGTGGAAGAAACCGTCATGAAGGTGGATCTCGCCGAGCCGCTCGCGCCGGGAAAGACGGCCACCATCGACATGGCGTGGTCGTTCCCCGTGCCCGAGCATGGCGCCGACCGCATGGGGCGCGAGGGCGCGCTCTACGAGATCGCCCAGTGGTATCCGCGCGTCGCCGTGTACGATGATGTGCGTGGCTGGAACATCGAACCGTATCTGGGGCAGGGCGAGTTCTATCTCGAGTACGGCGACTACGATCTGAGCGTGACCGTGCCGGCGGGCTACATCGTGGCGGCAACGGGGGCGCTCCAGAACGCCGCCCAGGTCCTCACCCCCACCACCCTCGCACGCCACGCGATCGCGGCCAAGAGCGATACCGTGGTGCGCCTCATCACGGCCGACGAACTCGCGAGCGGCAAGGCGCGCCCGCGCACGAGCGGCACGATGACGTGGCACTTCGTCGCCAAGAATGTGCGCGACGCGGTGTGGGCGGCCTCACCCGACTTTCAGTGGGATGCGACCAGCTGGAAGGGGATCATGGCCTACGCCTACTACCGCCCCAGCGCCGCGGTGAACTGGCACGACGCCGCCGACCAGTCGCGCATGTCGATCATGGAGTACTCCGAGCGCTGGTTCATGTACCCCTGGCCGCAGATCTCGGCCATCGAAGGCCCCATCAGCGGCATGGAGTACCCCATGATCGCGATGGAGAACAAAAGTGCCGATGTGTACGACCTGTACAACGTCGTCACGCACGAGATCGGACATATGTGGTTCCCGATGATTGTCGGGAGCAACGAACGCGTCTACATGTGGCAGGACGAAGGCTTCAACACCTTCATCAATACCTTCTCGGAAGGCCGCCGCTATCCGGAGAAGGGCGATCAGATGGCGCGCGCGGCGGAGGAGCGTCGCCTGGTGGAGCAGGTGATGACGGCGGGCATGGACAAGCCCATTGACATCAACCCCGACCGCATCGCCCCCGACATGCTCGGGGTGACCGCCTACGTGAAGCCGAGTGTGGGGCTCCAGCTGTTGCGGCAGGAGATCCTCGGGCCGCAGGCGTTCGATGAGGCGTTCAAGACGTACACCGCGCGCTGGGCCTTCAAGCATCCCACGCCGGCCGATTTCTTCCGGACCATGGAGAACGTCGCGGGCCGTCGGCTCGACTGGTTCTGGCGGGAGTGGTTCATCGAAAACGCGCGCTTCGATCAGGCGGTCGACACCGTCGTGACCCGCACGCGCGGTGACACGAATCAGGTGGCGGTGGTGTTCGGCAACCGCGAGCGGGGCGTGCTGCCCATTCGTGCGCGTTTCTCCTTCAGCGACGGCAGCACGATGGACGTGCACTATCCCGCGGAGGTGTGGAGCACCAACACGCGGCGCTATGTGCGCGAGTTCCGCTTCGTGGGGAAGCAGCTCGTGGGGATCGAACTCGACCCCGAGCAGCGCCTGCTCGACGTCGATCGCAAGAACAACCGGTGGGGCTCTCCCACTCGGCAGCCCTAGGCGGCGCAGCGGGAGGGACGAACCGTACATTAAGTCCTGTTTAATGTAACGGGTTCGAGGGGTGTATTTTCGCTGTAAAACGATTCCATTGGTGATAAAAAGTGAAATTTCCGGGACGATGTATGCGCGGCTCGGTATGTCGTTTCCCGGAATATTTCACTACACTGCCGCGTCTGGTCCCCACCCCTCCACTCTCTGCCTACCGCTCCGGTGCCCTCTCAGCCTTCGCTTCGCCCGTTCGACATTGCCGTCGCGCTTCGGCTCGTGCTGGTGCCCGAAGATCGGTATGAGCCGCTCGCCGGCGCGCTGGCCACCAGCACCAGCGCGGTGCATCGCTCGGTGGCGCGCCTGCAGCACGCCGGGATCTGTGGCCCCGGTTCGCGCACGGTGCGGGAGGAGGCGCTCCATGAGTTCCTGGTGCACGGCGTTCGCTACGCCTTTCCGCCGGTGCACGGCCCGGAACGCGTCGGGCTGCCGACGGCCGGGGCGCATCCGGAGGTTGCGGCGGCGGTGACCGGTGCCGAGCCGCTGCGGCCGCTCATCTGGCCAACGGAGGCCGGCACCGTGCGTGGTGAAACGCTGGTGCCGCTGTTCAACGGCCTGACCAAGGTGGTCGCGAAGGACGCGCGGCTGCACGCGATGCTCGCCTGCGTGGACGCCCTGCGTGTGGGCACGCCGGCGCAGCGGAGCGCGGCGTCGGAATTGCTCCGGCAGCAGATCGCCACGGCGAAGAGCTGACCCGCATTACTGCCGTTCACTCACTCGCCAGCAGGGACGACAGCACAGGACCGCAGACAACGGCAGTAAGCGCAGTGTCCGCCCATACACAAAGAGCGGGACCGGAAACCCGGTCCCGCTCTTTAGTATCAGCGCGTCATTTGAGCGTCACCCGGCTCGTCCCACGGAAACGGGCGCTCAATCACCACTGGTCACGGGTAACCCCGCCCCTCGCCACGCCAGATACCCGCCGGCGAGGTTGCGCACCAGGGGCGTGTGACCCGCGAAGTACGCCGCCCGGGCGATCAGGCTCGCCGCGATCGCCGACCGCCCGCCCGACTGGCACTGCACCACCAGCGGCGCCGACGCCAACGCCGCCGCCTCTTCTGGCAGGCTCCCCAGCGGCAGATGCCGCGCGCCGGGGAGATGACCACCATCCCATTCGCTGCGCCCGCGCACATCGATGACCGGAATCTCCGCCATCGACTGCAACTGTGCCGGGGCCACCTGGGGCATGCTGGCCACGCGTCCCGCGGCGGTCGCCTGCGCGAGCACGGGGTCCGCGAACGCCCAGCCAATCACCTGATCGAAGCCGACGTGGGCCAGGACCTCGCGCGTGCTGGTCACCGAGTCGGGCGCCGTATCGGTTGTGCGCTCCGGACTGTTGGGCGATTCACTCGCCAGCAGCACCACCGGGGCCGTGATCGGCAGCAATGACCCGACATAGGTACTGAACGACTTCGAGAGCGGGACGTTGAGCGTGCCCGACACGTATCCGTCAGCCGCGGCCGCCGCCGAGCGCAGGTCGATCACCCAGTGATCGGCGCCTAGTGCGAGCACGTCCGCCGCCTCGAGGCGCGGGAGTGGGGCGCGCGCGCCAAGTACCGGCGGGCCGTCGCGGTTGAGCCGCTTCATCTCGGCGAAGTATCGCGGGGGTTCCGGCTGCCCGTCGAGCACCATCTGCACGAAGGTGGCCTCGTCCGTCGTGCCCACGCCCCAGTTGGCCATCTTTTCGTAGCCCACGGTACTCGAGGGGACCGCGCCCAGCGCCTTGCCGCACGCCGACCCGGCGCCATGGCCCGGCCACACCTGCAGGTGATCGGGCAGCGCGCGGAAGCGTTCGAGCGAATGAAAGAGGGTGCGCGCTCCGGCTTCCATGGTGTTCGCGATCTTGGCCGCGCGCTCGAGCAGGTCCGGCCGCCCGACATCGCCCACAAACACAAAGTCACCGGTCAGCACGCCCATGGGACCGGCGGCCCGCGGCGTGTCGGTCACGATGAAGCTCAGATGCTCCGGCGTATGCCCGGGCGTGTGCATCACGTCGAGATGGATGTTGCCCACGACGATGCGGTCGCCGTCATGCAGCAGCGTCGCGCCATCGGTGGCCGCATACGCGTACTGCCAGTCGCTGCCACCCTCCGCCGACAGGTAGAGCTGCGCCCCACAGGCGGCCCGGAGTTCGCGCGCCCCCGAGACGAAGTCGGCGTGAATGTGCGTCTCGGTGATGTGGGTGATGCGGAGCCCCTCGGCCTTGGCGACCGCGAGATAGGGGGCCGGGTCCCGCAGGGGATCAATGACGATCGCCTCGCCGGTGGCCTGGCAGCCGATCACATAGCTCGCTTGCGCCAGGGCCGTGTCGTAGAGCTGTCGAAAGAACATGGACGACGAATTTCGTGGAGTTGCTGCGGTTGGTCACAGGAAAGTTGCAGCGCGTTCCACTTCTGTGATAGGGATGCCGATGCCGCTATGCCCTCCCGATCGTCCGTGAGATACCATGCGGCCATGTCCACGTCACCTCCACGTCGTCCGTCGACGCTCGCAGCCCGGCAGTTCGAGGCGGCCCAGCGGGGGATTGGCGCGGCGCCACCGGCCGGACGACGCGAGGCAGGCCCCATGATGGGCGTTGGCCGGAGCTCCGTGGCCAACGCGCCCGCCGTCCCGGCGCGCCTGGTCCCGTCGGTGCCCATGCGCACACGCCCGGTCGCGCCGGTGCCCACGCCCTATGCGACCACCGTGCGCGGGGCGGCGAAGCCGGTCGCCGAACGGCCGGCCGAAACGCCGGCGGGACCAACCCGCGAAACACAGCGCCGCATTGCTGCCGCCGAACGCGAACGGACCCTGGTGACCAGCCTGATCGTCGCCTTCGTCTTTGTCGCGGTGTCCATTGCCGCCGTCCAGATGCGCGGCAGCATGCAGCTCGATCGCAGCAAGCAGGCGATGAGCGCGACCTTCGTGAAGGTCTTCGAGCTGCAGGGCACCTACCGGCTGCTCAATGGCCGCTTCGCCACCTGGCGCGAACTCGAGGGGCGCGGCGCCCGGCTCGGCCCCGACCAGCGGGTCGTGAAGAGCAATGCGTCATCGTCGCACTGGTTCCTGTCGCTCCGCGACACCGGTACCGGCATCATCTGCTCCCGCACGGGTGAGCTGTTCGATGACAACCCGCTGAACCGCAACCCGAGCTGCAGCACGCCGTAACACGCGTCGCCGGCCATCGGCGCGACCTCTCCGCGCGGACCCTCCCGCCAGACGCCGTGGCGCGATAGATCGGAGGGTGCTCAGAAACTCTCGGAATTCAGCGAGGCGCGCGGCCATGGGCCTCGCGACCGGCGCGGCCATGGGCCTCGCCGCGTCCCACCCACTCGCAGCGCAAGGGCGCGACACCACCACGCGTCGCGATTCGAGCGCGCAGGCGCTCGGCGCGGTGCGCATTACGGTGACCCGCGATCAGGCGCGATCGCCCTTCGAGTTGCCCTTTGCCACCACCAGCACCGCCCTGACCGAACGACCGGCCCAGCGGCGGAGCGGCGTGGGCGATCTGTTGCTCGGTGTGCCTGGGGTGCAGGTGCAGGACCGCGCCAATCCCTCGCAGGACCCGCGCGTGACCCTGCGCGGTTTCGGGGCCCGCAGCGCGTTCGGTGTGCGCGGCGTGCGCATCCTGCGCGATGGCGTGCCCCTCTCGCTGCCCGACGGGCAGACCCCACTCGACTGGCTGGATCTCGAAACGATCGGCCAGGTCGATGTCGTGCGCGGCACGGCGGCGGCGCTCTACGGCAACGCGGCCGGCGGCGTTGTGGCGATGACCTCGCGCGCGCCCTCCGCGGCGCCGGCGTCGCTCGCGACGCGGGTGTGGGACGGTGGTGGCGTGCAGCGCGCCAATGTGACCGCCTCGGGATCTGCCGCCGCGCCGCTCGGTGTGCTGCAGGCCCCGCAGTGGCTGGCGTCCTTCACGCGCACGCGCGGCGACGGCCAGCGGGCCTGGTCGCGCCTCGATGCCTCGAGCGTCTTTGCGCGCACGAGCGCCACCATCGCCGGCACGCGATTCGAACTCCAGGGCACCCGCTACGACGCGCCGCGCGCCGAGAATCCCGGCGCGCTCACGGCGGCGGAACTCGCGCGCGATCCCGCGCTGCCCGATTCGCTCAACATCACCAAGCGCAGTCGCAAGGCGGTGCAGCAGTCGCAGGTCGCGCTGCTCGCGGAGCGCACGGTCGGCAGTGGCACGGTGCGCGGGTCGCTCTTCACGGGGACGCGCACGCTCGACAACCCCTTGCCGTTCGCGATCGTGGCGGTGGACCGGCGCGTCGTGGGTGGGGGCGTGCATGGCGCGTGGCGCGTCACCGCGCTCCCCTGGCCACTCCGCCTGAGTGCCGGCGCCGATGCCCAACGGCAGCGCGATGAGCGCTCCAACTACGAGAACTGCGCCGACGTACTCCCCACCGCTCCGGTCACCACCCGCTGTCCGACGGCTGGCCGGGAGCGGGGCGCGGTGCGCCTGGATCAGCGCGAGGTCGTGAGCGGCGCCGGCGCCTATGCGCGCGCCGAAGTCGAGGCGCCGGCGCATCTCTTCGTCAGCGCGGCGCTGCGGGGGGATGCCGTGCAGTTCACGGTCACCGATCGCTTCATCACGGCCACCAATCTCAACGACTCGGGCGACCGGACACTGCGCGCGACCAGCCCGATGCTGGGGCTCGCCTGGCGGCCGCGTCGCACGTGGAGCGCCTACGCGAATCTCGCCACGGCCTTCGAAACGCCCACCATCACCGAACTCACGAATCAGGAGAACGGCGCGGCGGGACTCAATGTCACGCTCGGGCCGCAGCGGACGCGCACCGTGGAAGTCGGTGCGCAGGCACTCGTCGCCGGTCATCTCCGCGCCGATCTCGCACTCTTCCGCGCCAAGGTCCTCGACGAACTCGTGGGCTTTGATGTGCCCGGGCAGGCCGGTCGTCGCGCCTTTCGCAACGCGGGGCGCACCTCGCGCAGTGGCGCGGAAGCCAGCCTGCGCGGCGAGTGGAGCCACCTGAGCACCGGAGTGGCCTACAGCTACGCCACGTACCGCTTTGATCGCTACGACGTGGGTACGGTGTCGTACGCCGGCAAGCCGATTCCGGGGCTGCCGGCCCAGTATGCGCAGGCGTTCACCACGGTGCGCCGCGCCGGCCTCTGGAGCACCGCCGAGGTCACCGCGTCGGCGCGGGCGAGCGCCAACGATGCGGCCACGATCTTTGGCGCCGGCTACACCGTGTGGAATTGGCGCGTGGGCTATGCGTCGCCCGCAATCGGGGCCGTGACGCTCGAGCCCACGCTGGCGGTGGAGAATCTCTTTGATCGCCGCTACGCGAGTTCGCTCGTCCTCAATGCCACGCGCAATCGCTACTTCGAGCCCGGACTGCCGCGACGCGTGGTGTTCCTCATGAGTGCGCGGTGGCGGTGACCGTCACCGCTACGGCGCCCTGAGCGTTACTGATAAGCGTTACTGATACTGGATGTAGAGCGGGCGCGGCGTCAGGGTGAACACCTGCGCCGCCGTCATCATCGGGCCGCCGTAACGCGTGTCGTTCTTGTAGAACAGCTTGAACCCGGTGAACTGCACGGGATCCGCGTACACGTACGCCGCGTAGGAGTCCTTCTTGAGCGACGGCGGGCCCCACCCGTCCATGTGAATCACGACCTGCACCCGCGGGTCGCGCTTGATCTTCGACGCGTTCGTCAGCATCGGTCTGGTGAAGCGATGCACTACGAGAATCTTGGGCGGCAGCCCCTTCTCGGTCACGAGCTTGGCGAGCCGGTCGATGACCCAGTTCACATCGGCCGCATCGTACGTGCCGATCTTCTTGCCCGGGCGCGTGCCGTCCTTCATGGAGAACTCGGGATCCATGCCGAGGTGCACATCGGGGCGCGCCAGAAACGCCTCGAGCCGCGGATACTCCTCCTGAATGGTGCTGAGCCCGACCTGCACATCGAGGAAGAGCAGGGCGTTACGCTCCTTCGCCCAGCCGTACACCTTCTCGGTCAGCGCATCGCTGTGCCGCATGCGATAGCGACCATCTTTCCCGGCGTCGCCCTGCGCCACCGTCGTGATCAGATGCAGCGCCGGTTGCACCGGGGTTGCCGGGTCGACCTTTTGCCACGCCGCCACTTCGCGATCGAGACGGCGCAGCATCTCGTCCTTGGGGTACTCGCCCAGCACGCCCATCCGCTTGGAGTACGGATTGCCGTAGTAGGCCACGATGCGCTTGGCCGGCAGGATACTCCCCGGGAGCGGTGGCGGCCCCGGTACGGGCCACGTCGGGGCCGGCCGGCCGGCCAGGGCGCGGGCGGCGGCGGAGGTCCCGCCAGTGGGATAGGCGTGCTCCGCCTGCGGCGGCTTCGTCGGCGTGGGGGACGGCTGCTTGGTCTGGGCCGTTTGCGCCCCGACCAGAGCGGGAATGGCACACAGCAGGGACACGGCCGAACCGCTCACACGGGGGCGGGAGAATCGCATACGCATGCGCGCAATGTAGTGGGGCCGTGGGAACGTGTGGCGGCGTCAGCGGTTGAGATGGTATCGGGCCGACCGTGCCCGACAGACGTTCACTCCCTGGGTGGCCATCATGGACAGTGCAGAGATCACGCTCGCGACGTCGACCGATATCGACGCGATTCTGTTGGACTCGATCCCCGTGAATGACGGGATCTGGGCGCTCGCCGGCTTCGACGACGATCGGTCGGTGTTCGCCTGGAGCAGCTATCACGCCACGCGGTGCGTGGAGCAGTTGGCGATTGCGCGTAATCGCGTCGCCGCGGCCGAATGGGCGCTGGCCGATGTTCAGAAGCGCGGCCTGCACGCCGCGATCGCCAAGGCGGGGGCGCATGTCGCGCGCGCGCGCGCCGAGCATGCCGAGTGGGAAGCGAAGACGCAGCAGCAGGAAGCCTACCGCAAGGTCACGCCCGGCGCGTCACCCGTTTCGCTGCTCGACTGAGTGCCCGGCGATCGCGGCCCGCGGGGGGTCGCGATCGCATCGCGGTTGCCACGCGGTTGCCACGCGGTTGCTGCCGTACACCCGACGGGTCAGTGCACCCGCAGGATGTACGGCAGTCGCGCATAGGTCCCGCGCGGATCGTTGTATGACAGCAGGACCGCCAGCTCGCGCGTGATGTCCCGCGCGAGCTGCGCCGCCGGGCCGCGCATCCCGAGCGCATCAACCGCCTGCGCCGCGCGTGAGGCCACCGGCGCCGGCTTGTCTTCGAAATATTCCGACAGCCGCTCACGCGCCGACTTCGTGCGGGGATACTCGCGCACATCAAAGCTCCCCGTGATCTTGGCCAGCTTCGCCGCACCACTGACCGCCGCGTCGAGCCCGCCGAGCGAATCGACCAGGCCAATCCGCTGCGCCTGCACACCCGACCAGACGCGCCCCTCGGCAATCGCCGCCACCGAATCCACCGGCAGCTTGCGCGCGGCGGCGACGCGCTCGAGGAACGCCTTGTACACGATGTCGGTGCCGCGCTGCAGCACCGCCATTTCATCGGCAGTCCGTGGGCGGGAGAGCGTGAACAGATCGGCGTAGCGCCCGGTCTTCACCGTGTCGAACGTTACGCCATGCTTGTTCGCCAGCGCCTGCACGTTGGGCACGATGGAGAACACGCCAATCGACCCGGTGATCGTGTTCGGTTCGGCATATACCCGCTGCCCGGCGGTGCTGATCCAATAGCCGCCGCTCGCGGCCAGCGAGCCCATGCTCACCACTAGCGGCTTCTTGGCGCCGAGTAGCGTGAGCTCGCGGTGCATCGTTTCCGACGCGACCGCGCTGCCACCGGGGCTGTTCACGCGCAGCACGACGGCCTTGACCTTGTCATCCTTGCGCAGCTTGCGGAGCTCACGCGCCAGCGCATCGCCACCGATGCTGCCGTCGCTCCCTTCGCCATCCACGATATCGCCTTCCGCATACACCACGGCCACCGCCTGGCTCGCCGTGAAGTCATGATCCTTCGCGGCGGCGATCGACGCATACGTCTGCAAGGCGATCTGCGGCAGCGAGGGGCGGCCGAGCAGTTCATCCATGTCGGACTTCTGCTTCGTGCTCTTCGTGCTGTCGCTGCTCCCGGTCATCTTCTCGAGATCGGTCAGCACCGCATCGAAGTACGCCACGCGGTCCACCAGCTTGCTCGACGTGGCGAGCGCGGGGTCGATGATCCCCGCGCTGTCCACCAGCGACTGGAGCGCCACCGTATCCACGCCGCGCGATTCGCCGATGCCGCGCTTCACTTCGTGCCAGAGATCGCCCAGATAGCTCGCCGTCTGCAAGCGGTTCTCGGGGCTCATGTCCTTCCGAATGAAGGGCTCGACCGCCGCCTTGAAGCGCCCCACCCGGCTCACCTGCACACCCACACCGAGCTGTTCGAAGAGCCCGGACAGAAACGTCTGTTCCGACGCGAGGCCGGGGAGGAGCAGCGAGCCGAACGGATCGAGCGTGATCGTGCCGGCCGCCGAGGCCACGTAGTAGGTGCGCGTGTCGGGCGTGACGAGGTACGCGTGCACCGGCTTCTTGCTGGTCGTGCGGAACGCGGTCAGCGCCGCCCGCAGCTCGCGCAGCGCCGCAAAGCCGGACATCGTGCCGTCGCTGGCGACGGTACCCCGCAGCAGGATGCCGCTGATGCGATCATCATCGCCCGCGCTCTTGATGGCCGTGAGCGCCGAGCGGAGCGGAATGGCCGGGGTGCCGGGGGCAAAGGCGTCGTCCAGGAAGCCCGTCTCGGTGGGCTTGGCCGGGCGATCGGAGAGCGGGCGGTCGAGATCGATCACCAGCACCGCGTTGGCGGGCACGTCGGGCGCCGCGCTCGACCCGGCCGACGCAATGATGCCGGCGAGGAGCAGCACACCGGCCACGACACAGATGGCAATGGTGATCAGGTTGGCGGCAAGCGCCGTGAAAAACGCCTTCATTCCAGGTCTCCAGGAGGGGACGAACAGCACCTCCGGAGTCTACACGCGAGGGGCCGGGATGGGTCATCCCCCCGGGCATTAAAAACATGACGCTACCGTCGCATTGGGTCTTGCGGCCCCCGGAACCGGGTGCAATGATCAAGGGAGCGCCTTACCCGTCCCGGTCCGTCCGGTCACCTCCCGCCGCGCCCCCACCATGCCCGCCTTCAAGGCCCCGCTCGACGACATCCGCTATCTCCTCAACGACGTCCACGACATCGGCCAGCTCAGCCAGCTGCCGGGCTTCGAAGACGCCACGCCGGAGATGATCGAGGAGATCCTGGCCGGCGGCGCCGCCTTCTGTGAGGACGTGCTCTTCCCGCTCAACCAGACGGGCGACGCCGAAGGCGTGAAGCTCGAGAACGGGCAGGTGAAGACGCCCAGCGGCTTCAAGGAGGCGTACACGCGCTACGCCGCCGACGGCTGGACCGCCGTCAGTGCCGACGCGAACTACGGCGGGCAGGGACTCCCCGAGATGGTGCGCTTCGTCATGGAGGAGATGCTCTGCTCGGCGAATCTCTCCTTCTCCATGTATCCCGGCCTGTCGCACGGCGCGGTGAGCGCGCTGATGAGCCACGGGTCGGAAGAGCTCAAGCAGCGTTTCCTCCCCAAGCTCATCGACGGTACGTGGGGCGGCACGATGTGTCTGACCGAGGCGCACGCGGGCACCGACCTCGGCATCATCAATACCAAGGCCGTGCCGGCGGGCGACGGTGCCTACAAGATCACCGGGCAGAAGATCTTCATCTCGGCGGGCGAGCACGATCTGACCGAGAACATCGTGCATCTGGTGCTGGCCAAGCTCCCCGATGCGCCCAGCGGCACGAAGGGGATCTCGCTCTTCCTCGTCCCCAAGTATCTGCCTACCGAAGAAGGCGGCCTGGGCACGCGCAACGGCGTGACGTGCGGCAGCATCGAGCACAAGATGGGCATCAAGGCCTCCGCGACGTGCGTGCTCGACTTCGACAACGCCACCGGCTGGATGGTGGGCAAGCCGCACAAGGGGATGCGCGCGATGTTCGTCATGATGAACGGCGCGCGTCTGGCGGTGGGCCTGCAGGGGCTGGGGCTCAGCGAAGTCGCCTATCAGAACGCACTGGCCTATGCCAAGGAGCGCCTGCAGGGACGCGCCCTCACCGGCCCCAAGAACCCCGACGGGCCGGCCGATCCGATCGTGGTGCACCCTGACGTGCGGAAGGGGCTGCTGCGCATCAAGGCGTTCAACGAAGGGATGCGCGCGCTCGCCTACTGGGTGGGCATCCGCATCGATCTCGAGCACCGGCACCCCGACGCGGCGACGCGACAGGATGCGTCGGACATGGTCGCGCTCATGACGCCGGTCATCAAAGCGTTCCTCACCGACAAGGCGTTCGAGAACACGAACATCGCCCTGCAGACGCTTGGCGGGCACGGCTACATCAAGGAATACGGGATGGAGCAGTACGTGCGTGATGCGCGCATTGCGCCCATCTATGAGGGGACGAACGCCGTGCAGGCGCTCGATCTCGTGGGGCGCAAGCTGCCCATGGAAGGCGGCCGCCTGGTGCGCCGCTTCTTCGAGTTCGTGAAGGGCGATGTGGAGGTGGCGTCGTCGGTTGATGGCCTGGAGGATTTTGCCAAGGCGCTGGGCGCCAGCCTCTATCAGCTTCAGAAGGCCACGATGCTGCTGGCCGAACGCGGCTTCGCCAACCCCGATGAAGCGGGCGCGGCGGCCACGGAGTATCTGCACCTCATGGGCTACGTGGCGGTGGGGTGGCAGTGGCTGCGCATGGCGACGGTCTCGCAACAGAAGCTGGCGGCCGGCGCGGGAGACAAGCGGTTCCACGAAGCCAAGCTCAAGACCGCGCGGTTCTACTTCAGCCGGTTGCTCCCGGAAACGGCCACACTGCTCACGGCCATCCAGTCGGGCGCGGCGCCGATCATGGCCATGGCGGTCGACGAGTTTTAAGCGCGGCAGGTCGGAAGGCGCGGGAGGGCCGGGAATGGATGACGTTTCCGGCCCTCAGCCGTCTAATGGAAGGTGCTTCGGATCTTCGTGACAATTGTCACCGGCACAGTACGGAAATCGTGAGTGTTGTGCCGGCCGTGTGACGATGAAGCGGGCATTACTTAAGTGTGGGGTGGGACGTGCCGATAAGCACAGCAACCTTCACCCCAACCGATGTTCTTCAAGAAGCTCTATGCAGAGCCTCGCCCCTCGTCCGAGCGAAGCGGTTCGGACAGCGCGATCAGCTCAGAAGTGCGGGCGAATTCCGGCACGGCCTCCGCAGTGGCCACTCCTGTGCTCCAAAACGCCGATCAATCCCTCGGTCTGGTTCTCGACGCCCTTGGTGGCGTCCTGACGGCCCTCTCTCGCTTCCCGCTCGACACGCCCGAGAAGCCCGCTGAAGAAGTGGGCAAGGAACTCGGACGCTGGCAGCGGCACGCGACCATGGGCCTTCCGCTCGATGAGCATGCGGAAGGGCAGGCACTGGCCGTCCCTGAGCGTGACTGGAGCGGCGTGGTCCGCGCGGTGACCGATCAGCGGATGACCGAGCACCGGTATGTCGAATCGTCCATCAATGAGCTTCGAGAAGCGTTGTGGGCCTGCGTCGAGACCGTCCACAATGCCGTGAAGGTCGACCACGTCACGGATTCGACGGCCGAGTCGCAGATGGAGCGGGCGAAGAATGCGCTCAAGCGCATGCAGACCGGCTCGATCAAGCAGGAAGTCCTCGGCGCCGTGCTGGCGATCGAGTCGGCGCTCCAGACGCGCCGTGAGCAGCAGCAGGAACAGTATGTGAGCCTCGCGACCAAGCTCGATCGGCTCGGCAAGCAGCTCGAGGAAGCGCGTCGCGAGAGCACGACCGACCCGCTCACCGGGCTCGGCAACCGCAAGCTGTTCGACATGACCGCCCCGCGCGCGATCCAGATGTTCTCGCTGTCGCGTCAGCCGGTGGTGCTGCTCATGATCGACCTCGACAAACTGAAGCTCGTGAACGACATGTACGGGCATCAGGCGGGCGACCAGGCGATCATCAACCTGTCGAAGGCGCTGTCGAAGGTGTTCCTGCGCCAGAGCGACGTCCTCTGCCGCCTGGGCGGCGACGAGTTCGCGGCGATCCTGCACAACACCGACTGGAAGATGGCCCAGACGCTCGGCCGCCGGCTCCAGGAGCAGCTCTCGCAGCTGCCGGCCCCGCACCCCGCGATGGAGTTCTCCGTGGGCGCGTCGGTGGGCGTGGCCCAGCTCGAATTCCACGAGGAAGTCGAGGAGTGGGTCGCCCGTGCGGACAAGGCGCTGTACAAGGCCAAGCAGAACGGCCGTGACCGCTGTGTGGTGGCGGAAGGGCTGGTGCCGGCCTGAGCCGTGGAAGTGAAGGCGGCGCAATGCACTCGAGGCCGATCGGCGCATGCCGATCGGCCTCGGTCTTTTGTGGATACTGGAAGTCTGTGATCTTGTGCGGTTTGGCCGGGCGAGGGTCGCGCTCGAGGGTGGTGCAGGGGGCTTACACGTGGTGTGGTTCGTGTACCACACAATTGCATGAATGCAACTACATGATGCGGTATTCATGTATGGGTGTGTCTAAATCATTCACTTTCAACGACTTAGAAAGATTTTGCGAGCTTCATCTTGCTGGTGTGGCCCGTCACGCACGGCACGTGACTTGAACTGCATGGAGCCGGAACGAAGGACCGAACTAACTCAGACCCACACGACAATGTTGAAGAAACTCGCTCTCGCTGGTTCACTCGCGCTGGCCGCGGCCACACAGCAAGCGCAGGCGCAGGTCCTGATCGACGTGACCGGGTCGCCGGTGTGCGGTGGCGGCACCTTCCTGTCCTGCTTTACTGCGAAGCTCGAGATCACGTCGTTCACGGCCACGTCAACGACTTTCCAGCTTTGGCTTCAGAACCGCAGCGCGGGCAGCGTGTTTACCCAGATCGGCGTTGCCGGGTTGAATCCGACGACGGGCTACTCGATGCTTCCGATCGCGGTCAGCATAACCGGGTCGCCGAGCAATTCTTTCGGCACTGTCGTTACGGGCCCGAACGGCCTGAGCGGCGCGGGAATCGACGCGCCGGTGTTCGGCATCGATGCCGGCGGCAACAACGGTTTGACCTCCAATGGCATCGCTCAGTTCTCGTTCTCTCTGAACAAGGGCAAGGCTGATCTGGATCTCGCCGGTGTTCAGATTGCCGTCCACGATCAGGGTGCTCCCTACGGCAACGCGGATTGCGGTTCGTCGAACAAGGCCGTGTACGAACGCGGCGGGTCGGAGACCACGCGTGGCTCCTTCGTTGGTACGCAGTCAACGTGCGGCGGGACGCCGACGATCACGAACGTGGTTCCTGAGCCGTCGACGTATGCCCTCATGACCGCCGGCCTCCTCGGCATCTTCGGCGTCGCTCGCCGTCGTCGCAACGCCGCCCAGGTCTGATTTCCAATCGGTCCGCGTTCTTCGCACCGCCCCGGCTTCGGCCGGGGCGGTTTTGCGTTCGTAGAGCGGGCGCCGCGTGATTGTGGGCCAGGCGCCACAACGGCGGTTCATCGCGGGGCAATATCGGCTGGCGAACGGTCAGCGAACGATCTGTCGCATAGGGCTAAAGTCTTCCTTCGCATGAACATATAAACATGAATAACATTTCACATAAGTATGGCTGCCAAGGGCATGTGAATTGATGCTACTGTATGTCGATCGCTTCATTGACTCTCTTTCATAGCCCCTATGTTCAAGAAGCTCGCTATCGCCGCGTCGCTCAGCGTCCTTATGGCCTCGCCGGCATTCGCCACGCCGCCGTCGGTGACGCCTACCGAACTCTGCACCAGCGCCTCGTCGATGACGAGCCCGACGGTTTCGTACTTTGTTCGTTGCGTCGGCGCGATCAACGGCAACATCAACAGCTCGAGCAACGCGGGCGACAACACCATGCTCGCCAACACGTTCGGAGGCACGTGGGTTTTCAACTCCACCTCCAACGGTAATGGCGCCAGCTCGGGTACCGTCAATGTCAGCTCGTTGACGGGATTCTTCGTGCTCGGCATCAAGGCGGCTGACAACTACAGCCTCTATCTGTACAACCGGCCGTCGGGCGGCGCGACGACGATCAACTGGAATACGATCGGTACCGCCGTCAACCAGAACGGCATCGCCCAGAACATCTCGCACATCAACATTTACACGGGTGTCAGCGGCCCGGGCGAGCAGTGCATCACGGGCCCCAACGGCACGTGCGTGCCGACGACGAGCACGGTTCCCGAGCCGTCGACCTACGCGCTCATGACGGCCGGCCTCCTCGGCATCTTCGCCGTCGCGCGTCGTCGCCGCAGCGCGCAGGTCTGAGACTCAGCAGGTTTGCATCGCGAACCGCCCCGGCTTCGGCCGGGGCGGTTTTTCGTTCAGGGGCCGTTACGCGCCGAGGCGCTTCCGCCGGATCGCTGGACCTGCCGTGCGGAGCGGCGGAGTGTGAAAGCAGCGGAGCTAAGAAGAATGGCCAACCTCCGTTGCCCCGCCCCGCCGCCCCGCCGCCCCTCCGCAGGGCAGGTCCACCACTCCCGCCGCCCGGGCCTCGATTCAGCCCCGCGCCGCCCGCAAAGCGTTCAGAATGACCGCCACATCAATGGCCTCCTGAATCAGCGCTCCCGCCACCGGCGTCAGCAGGCCGAGTGCGGCGAACACCATCCCCACCAGCGAGAGCCCGAGCCCCACGCCGATGGACTGACGCGCGATCATCAGCGCACGGCGGCCGATCTCCACCGCCTCCGGGATCCGCCCCGGGTCGTCCACCAGCAGCACCACGTCGGCCGCCTCCGCCACCACGCCGCCGCCGTGGCCGGCCAGCGCCACGCCCACGGTGGCGGTGGACAGCGACGGCGCGTCGTTCGTCCCGTCACCGACCATCAGCACGCGTTTGCCCGCCGCTTCCAGCGCGGCAACGCGCTGCACCTTGTCCTCGGCGGTGAGATCCCCGGCGTGCGAGCGAATCCCCACCGCCGCGGCGACCGCCGCCACGTTCGCCGACTTGTCGCCCGAGAACAGGTGGGACTCGACAATGCCCAGCCCCTCGAGCGACCGGAACATCGGCGCCAGCTCGGGGCGCAGCTCGTCGGCAAAGACCACCCGGCCCAACTCGCCGTCGGAGGTCGCCACATAGGCGCGGAGCCCGGTGGCACCCGCTTCCAGCGCATCCAGCCGCGCCACCAGCGACGGCACCTCCACACCGCACCACTCGCGCACGAAGCCGTGCGCTCCCACCGCGACGCGGGCGCCATCCACCTGGCCGCTGACACCGCGCCCGGGCGCCTCCAGCAGGTCCGTCGCGATCGCCACCGGCACCTGCCGCACCTCCGCCTCCGCCACGATCACGCGCGCCAGCAGATGCCCGGAGCCCTGCTCCACGGCCGCGGCGCGCGCCAGCACCCGGGTGACATCCGCCTGACCGTCCACCACCACCTCGTGCACCCGTGGCTTGCCCACCGTCAGGGTGCCGGTCTTGTCGAACACCGCCACCGTGACCCGAGACAGCGCCTCGAGGGCAGTGCCATTGCGCACGATGATCGCCCGCTTCGCCGCGCGATTGATCCCACCGATGATCGCCACCGGGGCCGCCAGAATGAGCGGGCAGGGCGTCGCCACCACGAGCACGGCGAGCACGCGCGTCCATTCGTGCGACACCAGCCACGCCACGAGGCACGCGCCGAGCGTGAGTGGGGTGAACCACACCGCCCAGCGATCGGCCGTGCGCTGCAATGGGCTCTTGGAGGCCTGCGCGCTGCGCACCAGCTCCACGATGCGTGCGTACTGCGAATCGCGGGAGGCTCGCTCGGCGCGAATCGTGAGCGCGCCTTCCTGATTCACCGACCCCGACGACAGGCGCAGCCCGGCGGCGGCACGCACGGGCACGGGCTCGCCCGTGAGCCGCGAGGTGTCGATGTGGGACATGCCGCTGAGGACCACGCCATCGCACGGCACCAGCTCACCGGGGCGCACGAGCAACTCGTCACCGGGCACGATGGCATCGGCATCGATATCGTGCACCACGCCGCCGTGCAGTCGATGTGCGGTACGGGGGGCATCCGCTTCGAGCGACTCCACCGCACTCGACGCCCGCGCGACCGCGTAGGCGTCGAGCGCCTCGCCGCCGGTTTGCATCAGGACGACCACGAGGCCGGCAAGCGGTTGCTGGAGCAACAAGCTGCCAATAATTGCCAACATCGCCACGACGTCGGCGGCAAACTCGCCACGCAACATCCCGCGCAGCGTCTTCCACGCGACGGGGAGCCCCGTCACGACGAGTCCGATCAGCCACACCCGATCTCGCCACGGGTCAACCGGTGCCGCGAAACCGACCGTGGCACCGGCCATCAGAAACGTCAGCGCTAGGAGCGGCAGTGGCGCGGCGAGCAGCGAACGCAGAATTTCGGACCGACGCATGAGAAAAACATTATGGTGAGCAGTCGACATCGGCGACCTCCTCCAATGCCGAAATCTCACAGCCATGGCAATCAGGGAATTTCCTCTGGACACTGGCCGAATTGTGATCTGGAACAATATTGTCGCGTATGGCTGAAACGCATTCGCACGCGGCACTTGCCGCGATCGTCGATATCGCGGCTGACGCGATCATTGCCCTCGATGACACGTTCCGCATCGTCCGCTTCAATCGCGGGGCGGAGCAGATCTTCGGCTGGACCGAAGGCGAGATGCTCGGGCAACCGCTCGATCGCCTGTTACCCATGGCCGCGCGCGCGGTGCATCGAGGGCACATGCGCACCTTCGCCGAAGGTGGCAGTGATGCCCGCACGATGGCCGATCGCCGACAGATTGCCGGGCTGCGCAAGAATGGGGAGACCTTCCCCGCCGAAGCATCGATTGCGCGCGTGACGCTCGATGGCGAGCGCACCTTCATGGTGACGCTGCGCGATGTGAGTGAACGCCGCCGTGCAGAAGAGCGGCAGCGGCTGCTGGCCACCGCTGGCTGGGTGCTCGCCGCATCGCTCGATGTGGAGTCCACGATGGCCACCATCGCCGAACTCCCCGTGCCTCTGCTCGGGGAGTGGAGCCTGCTGGAACTGCTCACCCCCGAAGGCAATATCCGTCGCGCGGCAGCGACGCACATGGATCCGCGTCGGCACGAAGACACCGCCGCGCTGGTGTCGCGCACCGCGGAAGCCCTTGAAGCCTCGCCCGCAGCCACCAGCGGCGCGCGCATCGCGCACGAAGCGGAAGCGCAGCGCATCACCGACATCTCGGCGTGGCTGATCGACAACTTCCCCGACGCGGGCGCGCGTGCGCGCGCCGAATCGCTGGGGGCGAGCTCCGTGTTGGTGGTCCCGCTGCGCGCCGGTGGCCGAGCGATCGGCGCCCTGCATCTCGTGCGGACACGCCCGGGGGCCTCGCACTCGCTCGAAGAAGGCCACGTGGCCGATCAGTTCGCCGGCCTGGCGGCGCTGGCGCTCGAGAATGCCCGGCTGTATCAGGAATCACGACGGGCCGTGCGCGAGCGCGATGAGATGCTGGCGATCGTGTCACATGACCTGCGCAATCCGGTGAACGCGATCGTGATGCTCACCGGGGCGGTGCTCAATCGCGATGACGTGTCGGAGGGCAGTACGCCCCTCATGCCCCGCGACGAAGTGGAGGCCATTCGCTCCGCCGCACGGCAGGCCGACGGGCTCATTCAGGATCTGCAGGACGTCTCGCGCATCTCGGCGGGCCGTCTGCGCGTGGAGCGCCGACGGGTCCCGGCGGCGGAGCTGCTCAAGGAAGCGGCGGATATGTTCGAGCCGGTGATGGTCGATGCAGCGCTCCGCTTCGTGCGCCACTGCGATGCGGCACCGATCATCCTCGCCGACAAGCAGCGGCTGCTCCAGGTGCTCTCCAACTTGCTGGGGAATGCGGTGCGTTTCACCCCGCACGGCGGCGAGATCACGCTGTCGTCGCGCGTGGAGAATGCCATGCTCCGCATCGCGGTCCATGACACCGGCCCCGGCGTGGCGCCCGAAGACGTGCCTCGGCTCTTCGAACGCTACTGGCAGGCGCCGCGCTTGCTGCGTGCCGGGTCCGGGCTCGGGCTCTTCATCGTGAAGGGCATCGTGGAAGCCCACGGCGGCGAGATCGGCGTGGACAGTGAGCTCGGCAAGGGCAGCGAGTTCTGGTTCACGATCCCCACCTGATCGGCCGCCGCGCTATCGGAAGAGCCCCTGTTGCGCGGCGGTGGTGAGCGCCACCACCGCCGGGTGCGCCAGTTTGCGCTCCGCGGTCATCGCGTAGAAGCGCTCGCGTACGTCGGGCAGGCGCCCCACCACGCGCACGTTGTAGGCGGCGCGGATCTGCGCTTCCACCACGGTCGGTGCGGCGAAGAGCCCCAGGCCATCCTGACCGAACACCTGCAGGAGCGCCACATCTTCGGACTCACACACGATGCGCGGGCGAATGTCGTGCGCAATGCACCACGCATCCAGTGAGCGCCGCACCGCCGTGTTGGTGGTCGGCATGATGAATGGCGCATCGGTGAGCGACTGCGGAAACTTGCGCCGGTACTTCTCCTGCAGCGCCTGCGTGCCGAACACCGTCACGCCGCATTCGCCCAGGAGCTGCGTGTACATCGTCACGTGCAGCGACGGCGACACCGGCGCGTCGGTCAGCACCACGTCCACGGCGTGCACCGCGAGCTCCGCAACGAGGCGGTCGGTCTTGTCGATGCGCAGGATGAGTTGCAGGTCCGGCACCGCCGCCAGGGCCGGCCGCAGCAGGCGCACCGTCGTGAGCTTGGGCAGCGAGTCGGAGAGGCCCACCACCAGGCGCGTCGGGCGGCGCGCTTCGCCGCGTGCGAGGGCTTCGGTGAGTTCGCGGCCCGCGCGGAACATTTCGTCGGCGTACTGAAAGACCAGCTGGCCCGTATCGGTGAGCACGAGGCCACGCCCGCGTCGCACAAAGAGCGGGGTACCGATCGACGCCTCGAGCTGCTTGAGCTGCGTGCTGATCGTGGGCTGCGTCAGATGCAACACGGTGGTCGCCTGCGCGATACTGCCTTCGCGGGCGACCACCCAGAAATACAGCAGATGCTGATAGTTGAGCGAGTTGAGCGACGGCGTGGCCATGCGCATAAGCTACCGCGCCTGGCCACCGCCCACTACACGGCGTGCGCTCAGACCTTGACCGGCGACACCTTGCCGGTGTCGAGGTCATACACACCGCCAGCCACGATCAGCGTGCCGGCCTTGATGCGCTTGGCCAGTACCGGCGACGCTTCCTTGAGGATCTCGGCCTGGATCTCCACGTTGCGCACGATCGCCTTCTGCACGTCGCCATTCGACTCCTTGGCTGCGCGCCGAATGTGCTGATAGAGCGTCGAGATCTGCCCCGGCACCTCACTGCTGGTCATCGTCGCCGAGACCGCCCCGCACTTCGTGTGGCCCAGGACGTACAGGACCGACGCGCCGAGCACTTCCGTGCCGAACTCCAGCGAGCCGATGATCGCGGGGTCGGCCACGTTGCCGGCGATGCGCGTCACGAAGATGTCGCCGAACCCCTGGTCGAAGACGATCTCCACCGGCACACGCGAGTCGGCGCAGCCCAGCACGGCCGCGAAGGGCTTCTGACCCGCCGCCACTTCCTTGAGACGCGCCATGTTGCGATGCGGGGCCATGATCTCCCCCTTCACGAAGCGCGCGTTCCCCTCGTACAGCGAGGCGAGGGCGGCGTTCGGGTCTTCCGTCAGACGGCGGGTGTCCACGACCGGCCGCGGCGCCGCCACCGCCGGCGAGAAGGCGCCTGCGGCCATCAGGCCGGCACCAGCCATGGCGGCGTGGCCGAGAAAGCCGCGACGGCTCAGCGCGGTGGCCTCAGCGGAGTTGATGGACTGACACATCAGCGGACCTCCTTGGCGTTCGGGGTGGAGCGATACTTGTCGCCGCGGATCACCTGGACATCGGCGACGTAGGCGATCACTTCGTACTGGGTGAAGTAGGCAGCCGCGACGTGTTCGATGATGCGGTCGGCCACGTCCGCGCTGACGATCGTTTCGATGCGCACGTTGTTGCCGGGAATCTCCGCGGCGTGAATCGCGCGCGAGCCCTGGCCGCGCCCTTCGAGCACGGTGAAGCCGGTGGCGCCCAGCTGCCGGAGTTCCTGCGTGATCCTTCCTTCGAGAACGGGCTCGGCGATGATCGTCACGAGCTTGAACGAGTGCGAGAGCATGGCAGTCATGATCAGCCGTGGAGAGCCTGCGAGATCCGGAAGTAGATCGGGATCCCGGCGAGGATGTTGAAGGGGAACGTGATCGCGAGCGATGACGTGAGGAAATAGGTGGGATTGGCCTCCGGCAGCGTGACGCGCACGGCGGGCGGGGCGGCGATATAGCTCGCACTCGCCGCCATGGTCCCGAGCACCGCGGCGCCACCCACCGACAGGCCGGCCCAGGTGCCAAGGGCGGCACCGAGCGCGCCGTGCACGAGGGGCATCAGCACGCCGAAGGCGAGCAGGAAGGGCCCCACCTTCTTGAGATCGCCGAAGCGCGAGCCGGCCAGGATGCCCATCTCGAGCAGGAAGAGCATGAGGGCGCCGCGGAACATGCCGTCGTAGAAGGGGCTCACCACCTTCCAGCCCGGCTCGGCCATCAGGAAGCCCACCAGCAGGCCACCGACCAGCAGAATCATCGTGCGACCGGTGAGCACCTCATGCAGCACTTCCTTGGTGCTCGCCGTCTGGCCGCCCTGTGCACCGACCTGCTTGGCGCGGGCGATGGCGCCGATGGCCAGCGCGATATGAATGCCCGGGCTCTCGAGCAGCGTCAGGAGCGTCGGCATGAAGCCCTCGGCGGGGGCGCCGACGCGCTCCATGTACTGCTGCGCCGCGATGAACGTCACGGCGCTGACGGAGCCGTAGTGGGCGGCCATGCCCGCGGCGTCGGAGGTGGAGAAGCGGCCGAGGTAGCGCATCACCGCATAGGTCGAGAGCGGCGTGATGCACCCCAGCAGCAGCGTCATCCCCGCCGGCGCGGCGATCGCGTTGAAGGTGGAGTGCGACAGCTCCACGCCGCCCTTGAGACCGAGCGCGAAGAGCAGGTAGATCGACAGCGAGGTGTAGAGATCCTTGGGCAGCGACAACTCGCTGCGCACCAGGCGCGCGATGATGCCGAGGGCGAAAGCCAGCGGGATGGGCGAGAGCAGATTCGCCTTGAGCGTTTCGAACATGGCGGTCGGGCTGAGGGGCTCCCTCCGCGGCGCGGAGGCTGTGTCGCATACAAGCCGGGACCGGTTGCTAAGGCAAATTGAATGTTTGATCGCAATACATTCAGAGAAACAATGGATTCTCACGAACGCAAAAAAGGCGACCGCGGCGGGTCGCCTTTCGTGCGGTGCGCGGCAGCGCTTAGTGCTTCGCCGCGCCCTCAGCCTTCGGGGCCGCCTGCTCGGCGCCAGCGGCGTGCTCGCCGTCGGCCTTCGCCTCGCCGCCCTCGTGCTTGGCCTCACCACCTTCGTGCTTGGCCATGTCCTCGGCGTGATACACCTGCACGTTCATCGGGTCGCGCGGATGCCGATACGTGTTCTTGTGGATCGTGTAGGCCCCAAAGCCCAGTGCGGCCGTAAAGACGCACGTGACGAGGGCCGCGCCCCAACCCAGCTTGTTCGGATCGTACTGCGTGTTTGCGCTCATGAAAAACCCCGAGAGAAAACGCGCCGGAACACGGCCGGCACGGACAAAGGCCCGGAAACGGGCGAAGCGAACGGGAAGCTAGCGGGACTGGTCCTATTCTTCCACCCTCGGCCCGGTGTCCCCGACAGGGTCCACCAAACGGGCCGGAAGAATGGCGCCGGAGCCATAACGATCCCGGATGCGGTCCAGTGCCCGGGTTAGGGCCCGGTCGCGCGCGCCCTCGGTCGGGTCGGCCTCGGCGGCCGCGGTCGGGGGCGCCGACGCCGGGGTTGGCGGGGCGGCGAAGAGGCCAAGCTGCGTCCCGACGAGGTTCCGGTGCGCGGCCGGCTCGTCGTCGAAATGCGACAGGGCGATCCCGAGCAGCCGGACCCCGATGCGACGCTTGCCCCGGAGTTGCCGCAGCAGCTGGCGCGCGGCCTTGGCCACGGAGCGTTCCGACTCGATGAACGAGCCGAGTGTCCGCTGGGCGGTGCGGGTCGTGAAGTCGCGATCGCGCAGCTTGACCGTGACCGTGCGGGCCCGGAGGGCCTGACGCCGCAGGTCGGTGCTGACGCGCACGGCGAGGCGGAGGAGCTCGCGCTCGATCACGTCGTCGTCGTCCAGATCCCGGGCAAAGGTCTCCTCGCGGCTCACCTGCTTCTGCCGGTCGCGCGGCGACACGATGCTGTCATCCAGCCCGCGAATGCGCCGGTAGAGCCACGCCCCCGCGCGGTCGCCGAGGCGGCTCACCAGGGCCGCTTCCGTCCAGCCCTGGGCATCGGCGATGCGCTCGAGCCCCATCCGTTCGAGGCGCTGAGCAAAACGCGGCCCCACCATGGGCAGATCGGCGAGCTTGAGCGGCGCGAGAAACGCGGCTTCCTGGCCGGGCGCCACGCAGTAGACCCCGGTGGCGCCGGTGCCGGGTTTGGGCTTGGCCAGCTCGACGGCCATCTTCGCGACCAGCCGCGAGGTCCCGCCGCCAATGGACACCGAGAGCCCGGTGGCCTCACGAACCGCCTCCCGGATGCGCTGCGCCGTCGCCTCGAGCGGCTCGTGCCCGTAGAGCGCCTCGGTGCCCGCCAGATCGCAGTACCACTCGTCGATGCTCGAGGCCTGCACGACCGGGGCAAAGCGCGCCAGCACCGCCGCGATGGCCTTGCTGCGGCTGCTGCACGCCTGGCGCGGCACCGGCACGCACATCGCCTCGGGGCAGAGCTTGAGGGCGCGCTGGATCGACATCGCCGATCGCACCCCGTAGGCGCGGCACTCGTAGGATGCGCTGCACACCACGCCGCGAGAGCCCGGGCGCCCACCCACGATGAGCAGCGTGGCCTTGCCCGCTCCCTCCGGATCCACCTGCCGGGCCACGGCCACGAAGAACGCGTCGGCATCCACCAGCAGGATGCGGCGCGGTGTGGGCGAGGGAGCGGCCGTCGTGAGCATGCTGGACGCTGGGCTCCGCAGGGTCCTCCCCGCAACCCCGGCGCCTGTGCACCTTTCGCGCATGACGCCGGCAATTCTGCTGGCCCGCAAGGCGGGCATCCCCCACGACGTGCTGAGCTACACGCACGACCAGGCCGCCGAGTCGTACGGGCTCGAGGCCGCCGAAAAGCTGGGGCTCGATCCGGGGAGCGTCTTCAAGACGCTGGTGGTGGACGTGGAGGGCGTGGGGCTGACCTGTGCCGTCGTGCCCGTGGCCAACCTGCTCGATCTCAAGGCGCACGCCGACGCCGTGCATGGGCGCAAGGCCAAGATGGCCGACCAGGGCGCCGCCGAGCGCGCGACGGGCTACATCGTGGGGGGCATCAGCCCCCTCGCGCAGAAGAAGGCACTCCCCACGGTGATCGACGAAACCGCGCAGCTCTACGATCGCATCCACGTGAGCGCCGGTCGCCGCGGGCTCGAGATCGCCCTCGCGCCCGATGACCTGCGCACGCTCACCAACGGCGTTTTTGCCGCGGTCGCGCGCTAGGCGTTAGCGGCTCGGCGCTAGACCGCGCGCGGCCGGCTCGGCTCCGACTCCATCTCCTGATTCGACGCGCGTCCGCGCGCTTCGACCGGCCATCGCGTTTCCACGGCCGTGCCACGGATGCCGATGATTTCGTCGAAGAGATGCACCACGATGCAGACGTGATTGGGCACGATGCGCACCTGATCGCCGAGGCGCGGCCGCCACTCGGTGCGGGAGAGATCGAGAATGCCGTGCTCTTCTGACATGCGGGACACGATCACCTCGGGGCGATCGAGCAGCGCGCCATAGCCATCACCATCGGCGCGGAGCGGTTCGCGACCGAGCGCCTTGGTGCCGGCATCGATGACCGCCTGGCCGGGCACGGCGATACTCACCACCGTGGCGAGTACCGTGAGTGCGCAGTCGTCCCAATCGCAGGCGCCGATCTGTGCGGTCGTACGATCGTTGTACACGTAGGTGCCCGGACGTACCTCGGTCACGCCGGCAATCTCGTGCATCCGCCACGCGGCCGGCGTGGAGCCGCCGCTCACGACGCGCGGCGGCAGACCGGCATCAGTGAGCGCCTCGATGTACCGCCCGAGATCCTGCGCGACCTGCGCGAGCGCGGCGTCCTGCTCCGACACTGCCTGACGAATGTGTCCCGGGTAGAACTGGAGGCCGGTGAAGCGGAGGTTCGGATGTCGGTCGATCTGTCGCGCGATCGCGACCGCCTTCTCGGGGGTGTTCACGCCGACGCGGTGCATGCCGAGATCGATTTCGACGAGCACGTTGATGATCCGGCCGCCCAATCGCGCCGCGAGCCCGAGGGCATCGAGGGCGTGGCCATCATCGACGGCGACACTGACCTGCACCGAGCCCGGCAGGCGCGCCAGCCGCTCCAGTCGGGCCGCCCCAACAGGCGGGTACGCCACGAGCAGGTCGTCGCAGACCTCGGCCATGACTTCCGCTTCGCGCATCGTGGCGCAGGTCAGCCCCGCGGCGCCCAGTCGCAGCTGCTCGGCGGCGATGCGCGGCGACTTATGCGTCTTGACGTGGGGCCGAAGTCGGAGCCCATGGAGGGTAGCGTACGCCGCCATCCGGTCCAGATTGAGAGCGAGCCGATCGAGATCCACGATCGGCACCGGTGTCTCGAGTTGTTCGAGATACGTTGGCATGCCACTCCTCCTCGCCCTGCACGATGTCTGACGCGTCGCCGACGGCTGCTCGCCATTGGACCCCGGTGGTCCTCCCGGACCTTCCCCCGCCTGCGGGAGCCTACTCTCCGGGCGTACGCACCGCAAATCTGCTCTTCGTCTCCGGCCAGACGCCGCGCAATCCGGCCACCGGGCAGATCGTGGGCGAGACCTTCGAAGAGCAGGCCAAGGTCACCCTGGAGAACCTCGAGCGGATTCTGCGCGCCGGCGGCGCGACGCTCGCCGATGTGGTGAGTGTGACCGTCTATCTCGCCAATGAAGACGACTGGGGAAAGTTCGACGCGTTCTATCGCACGGTCTTTTCCCCGCCGTATCCCACGCGGGCCGTGGTCGGCGCGCAGCTGCGCGGCATTCAGGTGGAGATCTCGGCGATTGCCGCCATCGGCTGAGCCGGAGCCGGGGGAGCGCATTCTCGCCACCGTCATCGTCGCCGTGAGCGATCGCGACACGCGCCGGCAGTGGCACGACGCGCTGCAGCACGCCGGTTACCGCGTGCGCGTCGCCACGCGCCCCGCCGAAGTGGCGAAAGCCCAAGCCGATGGCACCGCCGCGCTGATCATCCAGCGCGATCACCCCGACGACGTCGCGCTGGCGCAGAACGCGACCGTGGCCACGCTCGCCCTCGCGGATGACGTCCCGCACGCCGATCTCCTCACCCACCTACGCAAAGCGCTCGCCGAAGGCGAGCGCTGAGCAAACAGGGAAGTGGCCGAGCCTCTCCGAGCTCAGGTCACCTCAAGCGCGTAGCCTTCCCCGCGCACCGTCCGGATATCCACCGAGCTCCCGGCATCACGCAGTCGCTTGCGCAGCTGCGCCACGTGCACGTCCACGACGTTCGAGCCCGGGTCGAACTGCAGGTGCCACACGTGCTCGAGCAGAATCGGACGCGTCACCGTTTCGCCGGCCCGCATGGCGAGGAATTCGAGCAGCGCGTACTGACGCGCCGTGAGGTTCACCGGCTTTCCCTGGCACTGCACTTCGTGATTCACGCGGTGCAGGCTCAGGTCGCCGACCTGCACGCGCTCCATCGAGCGGGCGCCACCGCGACGGATGGCCGCGCGCACACGCGCCGCGAGCACTTCGTTCGCGAAGGGCTTCTGGAGGTAGTCGTCAGCGCCGGCATCGAGGGCGCGCACCACATCCTGCGTGGTATCGTGCGCCGTCGCCACCACGATGGGCGTCGTGGAGCCTTCGCGACGCAGGTCTTGCAGGACACTCAGGCCGTTGCGATCGGGCAGCTCGAGATCGAGCACGATGGCATCGTACGACGTCTCGCTGGCCAGCTGCTTGCCCGAGGCACCCTCAGCCGCGATATCGACGGCATAGCCGTCGTCCATGAGCACCTGTCGCATCAGATCGGCGACCAGCCGATCGTCTTCGATCACGAGAATCCGCATGCGCGTCGTGGAGAGGTGGGCGGCGGCATCGCAACCGCGATGCCACAGAACGTTACAGTCGCAGCATTCCTCATGACTCAACCGGAATGCACGAGGCAGAGTTTAATGCGCCTGCGGGACTTGTGGGCTATACTGAAGTGAACTTCATGAACTGCACTGCCCAGGGCTAACTCCTTACGCGTCATCCCCTTTGAGACGCCGAAGCGCCCGGCGATCGCGCTTGCCCGGTTTACTGTCACCGTGCGAGAACGCGGTGGGCATCTGGCGGAGCTGTTCCTGCACGCGTTCCCGCCGAGCTCGTCCGTCGGCGGTCTCTTCGTAGAGCGTGCGAGCGACCTCCGCCGGACCGCGGCGCGCCATCACATCGCGGACCTCCAGGCACCACTCCACCGGTCCCTGTCGCAGGCTCACCCGGTCACCGGCCTGAATCAGTTTGGAGCGCTTCGCGCGGTCCCCGTTGACGTCCACCTTGCCGCCGTCGATCGCCTCGGCGGCCAGCGCGCGCGTCTTGAAGAAGCGGGCGGCCCACAGCCACTTGTCGAGGCGCACCTTGCCCGCGGGGACGCCTTCCTCGTCGTCGTGCTCAGCGCGCGCCATCATCGGGCGCGTCGTCGTGGTCGTCGGCGTCGTCATCCGTCGCGTTCATCGGCGCCGCCGCGGCGCGCGCTTCCGCGTCCTGAATCTCGCGAATGCGCGTGGCGGCACCGGCGTACACGGCCCGCACCGCCGGCTGCTTCTGTGCGGCCGCGCGCTGTTCCAACAGCGGGATCAAGGCCGCGAGCGCATCAAGCGCGACGGTCGCGTCGGGCGACTGCACGACGGCCGAGACCATGGTCGCCACCTGCTCACACGCGTCGGCCATCGCCCGCGACGTCGCGGCATCGGGGCCGGGAATCGACGTGCCACGGGCCATGGCCGCCACGCGCTCGCGGAGCGCCGTGGCGTCAGCCTGAAATCGTTCGGCGAGATACTCGCGCGCGGTCTGTGCCATGCGATCTGCTTCTCCTTACGTCGGTTCGTTCCGCGGGACCCCGAAGTCTTCCCGCGCGATCCGCCATGCCTCGAGCCACGCATCGCCGATCACGCGTGGGCGGATGCCCAGGCGCGACGACCGCGCACTCATGTCTTCCCACCAGCCAAACTCGATCCCGTCGAGCACATCGAGCAGCTGTCCGAGCGGCAGGGCGCGCTCGGTGAGCACATCGCGGAGCGTGGGCGGCAGCGCGAGTCGCTGCGCGAGCTCCACCGAGGGCATCCCCAGCGCAAACTCCAACGTGGACAGCAGGCCGGCCACGATGCGCGCGCGCGGATGCGGCGCCGTGTCGAGGGCGGCGCCCACGCGCTCGCACACGCGCGCACGCCGGAGCGCGGCAAAGCCGAGCTCCGGGTCATGCGCCGCCTCACCAATGAGTCGGGCCACGACCGTGGTGAAGCGATCGATGATCGTCTCGCGGCCGAGCAGGAGCATCGCCTGGGCCACCGTCCGTGGCGGACGCACGCCGAGCGGTACGTTCGTGACCGACTTGAGCAGCGCCGCGCCGACGTGCGGATCATCGCGCAGGAAGCTGTCGAAGTTCGCATCGGGCGGCCGCCCATCGGCAAACGCCGCCAGAATCGCAATCGCGCGCACCAGGCTCTCCTCGACCGCCCGATCCGGCGCCACGCCGGCGCCCCGCGTGAGCTGCCGCCCGGTGTAGAGGGGCACGCCCGCCTGCAGCACTCGTTGACGCGTCACGCGATCGTCCACGCCGCGCACGAGGGGGCGCAGCCCGGCCTCGAGCAGCACGCGCACGCGGCTCTCGAGGGTGGCCGGCGGCGTCCGCGCGGCGTCGAGCACGATCGTACTGCCCGCGAGCGATGGGAGCAGCGGCCCGCCCTCGGGAAAGCCCTGCAGGGCGAAGTGAAAGCCCGTGCCGATCAGGCGGTCCACGGCGCGGCGCGTCGCCTGATCGTCGAGCGCCTCGGTGGCAATGAGCCACACCGCGTCCATGCTCGCAAAGCGCGTGATGGCGCCCTCGCGCACGAGCGTCGGCGTGATGGGCACGACCAGTGAACGCCCCACCATGCGCGCCATCGCGGGGGCGACTTCCAGCAGTTCGCGCGCTTCTTCATCGGGCGTGCCCTGGCGTCGCACATCATCGGGATAGCCCGTGAGCGCATAGCCCACCACCCGCTCGCGGCGGTCACGCAGCGGTAGCAGCGAGATCAGCACGACGCGTCCTCACGCATGGGCCGCAGGATCGGGGCGGGCGAGCACCGCGTTGAAATAAGCGGGATCGCCGGTGACCTCCCGCTCGACACACGCCGCCAGCCAGGGCGGGAGCACGACCGGTTCATCGAGCGACGCCAGCTCCACCTCGGCGAGCACGAGTTCGCGATCGAGAAACACATCGATCTCCCAGTGGTGGGCGCCCCACGGCACCACATGGCGCACTTTGCGCACACGGGCGCTGGCGGTGAGCGGCCACATCGCGTCAAAGAGCTCGCGGCTCGTGGTCTCTTCCACCTCGATGCGCGCTTCGGCCGGGCCCAGCTTCACCGTCCGCCAGCACTGCACGGTGCCGTCGGGAGCCGTCCGGCGTCGGAGCCGTTCGCGCAGCATCGTGCCCGGAATCCACCCCTGCTCGATGCGGTCGGGCGCCACGGCGCGCGCCTCGGCGGGACAGCTCCGCAGCAGATACTTCCGCTCGATCTCCATCGGAACGCCCGCGGCGGTCGCCGGCGTCCCCTCGGCGCGCAACACCGCCGCCGCGCGTTCGGCGTGCGAGAACGTCGTCTCCATGCCGTCGATCCAATCGTGCCGGAACGCGACGTAGTGACCCAGCACCACATCATCGAGTGCGCGCGCCAGCACCTCGAGCTTGGCGCGGCGCGCGCGTTCCGCGAGCAGATGCGCGTCGCGCAGGGCCCCGATCACATCCTGCCCGCGCGTGGCGCAGTCGAACCAGGCGCCGAGCGCGGGACGCGTCTTGGCGAACGGCGCCAGCAGCGCCCGTTGGCGCTTGAGGCGAATGCGCACCGCATGCATGGCGTCCTGATCGGCCACGGAGCGCACATGGGCCAGATCGCGTCGCAACCGGCTCACCCCACGCGTGAGTCGCGTGGACAGCTGCCGCGCAAAGGTCACCGGCGCCGGATCATGCCCCACGCGATGGGGCAGGTCGTAGCGGTCCAGCCGCGCCAGGAGCGTGTCCACAATCGGGTCGAGCGATCGGGCAAAGGCCGCTTCCACACGCTGGCCATTGGGGCCCACCGCGCGCGCCAACCGGGTGCGGAGGGTGCGCGCCTCCACCCGAGCCGCTGGCGTCAGGGCATCGCCCTGCGCGTCGAGCCAGGCCAGCTGCACATCCCGATCCCGTTGGGCACTCGTGGCACGACTCAGTGCCCGGAGCGCCCGCAGCGTCCGCCGGTCGGCGACGCCGTCCAGCACGCGTTCATGCTCACGGAGCGTGGCGCGCAGGCGGCGCAGTGCCACGCGCGCCGCGTGCAGCAGGGCGGTGCGGTCCACGGTGGCGGGATCGCCATTCGGCCCGTCGGCGACCGGGGTGAGCGACGCGGCCCACCCGGCGCGCGCCTCCAGGAGCTGCTGGAGGTAGTGACGGGCCACCAGCCGGGCGCCCTCCGGCGCCGGACGCTGACAGGCGTCGGGCAGGAGACGGCGCACCTCGTCGGCCGGCAGCACCGACAGCTCAGTCATCGTCGCTGTCGAAATCCTGGCTGGCATCGACGAACACGTGCGCCGTGCCGTCTTCGTCGTAGCTCACCGACACCTGCCACGGGCGGCAGCACACCTGGCAGTCCTCGACGTACTGCTGCTCGTTCCCGGAGCCCGGGTCGGGGCTGATCTCCACCTCTTCGCCGCAGTACGGGCACTGCACGACACCGGCCAGGTCGGCTGTGCCGTCGCCCAGCGGAAACTCCTCGTCGAGGAGTGCATCGTCATCAAGAAAGTCGTCGTCGTGCATCGGAGGAGGGAGGAAAGAGTGTAATCAACATGCCTGCCCTCTCAGCGGCCAGTCAGCAACAGCTCCCGATCGCCGGTGGCCAGGGCCAGCGCGCCTCGGGCCGAGGCGATCTTGCCTTCGAGCGCGGCCAGTTTGGCCGCCTCGTCGAGGACCAGCCGTTCGCGGATATTCAGCACCAGCAGGGTGCTTTCGCCGTTCTCGAACCGGACCTGCTCGGCGTCGCGCAGCAGCCGCGCGTTGCGCACGCTTGCTACCTGCCGTTCGAGGATGCGCAGCAGATTGGACAGCTCGAACATCGCCGCCCGGACATCGAACTCGACATCCCGGCGCACCCGGTCGCGCTCGAACTGCTGGAACTCCTGCTTCGCATCGGTCGCACCAAACTTTCCCCGCTCCTTGAGAAAGAGCAGGGGCGTGTTGACCGAGAGTGCCGCCTTGTAGTTGTCCGACAGGCGGTCACGATCGAAGAACGCGTCGTCGCCGCCGCGCTGGGCCAGTCCGGCCACCTTCGCTTCCGCGAACGGCAGGATCCCCTGCAACGCCAGCAGCCGTTCGGCATTCGCCTGCTGCAGCTTGGCCTGCACCTTGAGCAGATCGGGGTGCCGCCGGGTAGCCGTGGCCAGCAGACCATCCAAGCGCGTGGAATCGATCGCCGCCCCACTGAGCCCGTCGAGCACAGGCTTCGCGTTGGTCGGCAATGGCGCCGCTTCACCCCGCGCGTTCCACAGGTACGCCGTCACGTTGAGCGTGGCCACGTAGAACTGCGCCTCGGCTTCGTAACGCGTGACCTGCCGGCGCTGCCACTCAAGCAATGCTTCGATCGTGTCGATCGGCGCACTCTCACCGTTCGCCACGCGCCCGCGCACCGCCCGCAGGCGGAACTCCGCCAGCGCCTCGCCCTCTTGTGCGATCGCCCGGCGCCGCCAGGACTCGTACCACGCCCCGTAGTCCTTGGACGCACTGAAGAGCAGCTTGTTGAGCAGCGCGCTACGCTCGGCGTCGCTGGCGTCGCGCGCCGCCTTGGCCTGCGCGAGTGCGGTGCGCCGTTCGTCGGTGATGATGCGCTGGCCGAGAGGAATGGAAATCCCGGCCGACAGCGTGCCATCGCCAACCGTCCGCCGATCCGGATTGATGTAGCGCCCAAGCGAGCGGTCGTAGGACACCGTGACGTCGGCGCCAATGGGGAGCGGAATCTTCACATCGGCATCGAAGTAGTTGTAGTACTCCGACCCGCCGAAGCGCTTCTGATCCCACGCCAGCATCACCTTCGGATCGAAAGCACCCCAGGCCTGCCGCAATTCGGCACGCGCCTGCTGCGCCACCAGCCGCGCCTGCTGGGCGACGGGATGGTTGGCCAGCACGACATCCACGAACGCCGGGAAGGGGAACGGCGTGCCGCTGGTGTCGATCGTGACGCCCACGAGCGCACTGGTGCGCGACGCCGTGCCCGCGCCGGTGGCACCGCCGCCCTGCGCGACCACCGGCGACGGTGCCGTCGCCAGCAACAGCATGGCACCGGCAAGGCTGCGCCAGGCGGTCACTTCTTGCCTCCACCCTTCGCGCCATCCTTGCCAACGCCATCACCGGCCACCGCGTCACCCGGCAGGGCATCACTCGCCTTGATGGAGAGCGGGAAGCCATTCAGCTGACGCCAGATTTCCCAGCCCACGGTCACGTTGTCGAGCATGGCCCAGCCTTCCACGCCCGTTCCGAGGCGCAGCTGCGCCGGCCATGGTTCGTCGCGGGTGGTGTCCTGTACGAGCAACACCCGGAAGCGCCCGTCCGTGCTCGGGAACTGGTCGATGACTTCGACGGTCGCACCAAAGGTGCCCACGGCCACCTGCGGCCAGCCGGAGATCTGCAGCGCCGGCCAACCGTCGAAGAACACGCGTACGTGGCGCCCCGGCTTGAGCAGCGCCACATCCATCGGCTTCACGTACAGCTCCACCGCCTTGCGCGGATGCGCCGGCTGCACCGACGCGATCGGCTCGCCGGCCTTTACGATTTCACCCTGACCCGCCCGCGTGGCGCGCACGACGTAGCCATCCTGGGGCGCTTCGATGACGTAGAACGCATTGCGCATCGCCAGCGACCCCACCTTGTCGCGCAGCTTCGCCACGTCGGACCGGCTTTCGTTCACGTCGGCCAGCGTGGCCGCCCGGTCGGAACGCGCCTTGGCAATCTTCTCACCGTACTCCACCGGCACACTCGCGAGCTCGGTCTCGGTGATGGCGAGCATCTGCTGCTTCTCCACCAGCTTCGCGGCGGCCGCCTGCACGCGGATCTGGAACGTCTGCAGGTCGTTCACCGAGACCAGCCCCAGCGTGTCGCGGAAGAGCCGCTCACGGCGCCGCAGCTGATCCCGCGCCACCGAGTCCTCGAGCGTCGCCTGCCTCACCTCGGCGCGATACTGCTGCACCTTGGCCGCCGTCTGCTGCAGCTTGAAGTCTCGCTGCTGCTCGAGCTGCGTGATCTGCACCGCCAACGCGGCGGCCTTGTTCAGCTTCTCGGCGATGGCGCCTTCCTTGGCCGTCTGCTGCAGCCGCGTGAGCGGCAGCACATTCGGGTTCAGGTAATCGTCCTTGATTTCCGAGATCCGGACGATGGAGTCGCCCTTCTTCACGTACTGACCTTCCTGCACGAACCACGCTTCGATGCGCCCGTCGATGCGGGTCTGCAGCTGCTGCGGGCGGTCGGACGGGCTCAGGGCCGTGACGCGGCCATTGCCACTCACGCTCTGCTGCCAGGGCAGGAAGAGGACGACGACGAGCGTGAGCAGAATACCGAGGAGCCAACGCGATACGATGCGCCCGGTGTCGGCCTCGCCGAGCAGCGCGGTCGTTTCCAGGGGCAGGTGCTTCAGCTCGCGTTCGATATCGAGATCGGACGTGGCCATGGGTCAGGCTCCGGCAGACGGACGGTCAAACGACGCGACCAGAGCGGCGCGATCGTCATGCAGCAACATCTGGCACACGGGATCGGTGCGCAGCGTGGCGAACGAGCCATCGCGCACCACCTTCCCGTCGTGGACCACCAGGACGCGGTCGAAGGCCGCCAGCAACTGCGGGTCGTGCGACACCGCAATCACCGTCCACGGCCGCGCCCGGTCGGTGAGCAGGCGAATGATCAGGGAGCGCGACGCCGCCTCGAGATTCTGGAAGAAGTCGTCGAGCACCACGAGCCGCGGCGTCCCCACGATCCCCTGGGCCACCAGCAGCTTGTTGGCCAGATGCGCCGGCAGCGTGCGCCCGCCGTTCGTGAGTTCGGTCTGGATGCCCTGCGGGAGCTGTTGGATCTCGTCGGTGAGCTGGAGGTCGTCGAGCGCCTGACGGACGTCGAGTGGCGTGATGTGCGCGCGCCCCACGGCGATGTTCTCTTCCACGGTACCGTCGAAGAGATCCGTCCAGGACAGCATCTGCCCAATCCGCGCCCGCAGCGCGGGCCGGTCGAGATCGCGCAGCGTGATGCCATCAAACCGGATGGTGCCGTCGTAGTCGTCGATGAGCCCACCCAGGAGCTTGAGCAGCGTGCTGCGCCCGGAGCCGTCCACGCCCATGATGGCGACGCGCTCGCCCGGCGCGATGCGCACCGAGACCCCGTCCACCGACGCCTGCCGCGCGTTCGGATAGCGATAGCGCAGATCCTTCGTTTCCACCGCGATGCCAACACCGGCGGCATGGATCGGGGCGAGGCCCCCACGCGCTTCCAGCGGCAGGTCGGCCACATGGCCAGCCTTGTCCACCGAGGTCAGCACGTCATACACCGTCGCCAGGCTGCTGATCAGCTTTTCCACGCCGGCCAGCACGGTCACGATCACGACTTCGGCGGCGACGAACTGGCCGAGGAGCAACCGGTTGGTCTGGACGAGCGTGGCGCCGAGAATGAGCACGGCGGCGGTGATGAACGTCTTGAAGCCGATCAGCGCGATCGTCTGCTTGACGAGGACCGCGAAGTGCTTGCGCCGGTACTTGAGGTAGCCGGTGATGACATCGTCCATGCGCTCCACCGGCAGGGTGGAATCGCCGGCGAACTTGAACGCGTGAAAGGCGCGCGCCAGCTCCTCGAGCCAGTGCACGGCTTTGTACTTGTACTTGGACTCGGCGATGGACGTCTCGAGCCCCTCCGGACCAGTCACGCGGATGATCAGCACGAGGAGCGCCACCACGACCACCGCAAAGATCGAGAACCACGGGCTGTACAGCGTCAGCAGGATGAGGCTGAACGCCACGGTCAGCAGCGCCGTGGGCACATCCACCAGCAGCTTCTGCACGCCCTTCTGGATCGCCACCGCTTCGAACAGCCGGTTCATCTGCTCCGGCAGGTTCGATTCCAGCGACGACGCGTACTTGAGGCGCGGGACACGGAACGCGAACTCGAGCGCCATGCGGGCGAAGACGCGCTGCTGAATGCGTTCCACCACCTTGAGAATGCCGATCTGCAGCACGCCGGCCACGATCGTCCCCAGGATCACGAAGGCGATCAGCACGACGACCGGCTGCAGGAAGAGGCGGCCCTGCACGAGCTGGACGATGCCACCGACCGCGAGCGGCAGAATGAGGCTCAGGGCGCCGGCCAGCGTGGCGTAGAAGAAGATCGTCAGGACTTCGCGCCGTTCACGCTCGAGCATCGCAAACGTGCGCTGCAGCGGCGTGCGATGCGTTTCGCCATGATGCCCGTCCGCGCCGATGGCGGCATGCGGGGCGTGGTCGCCGCGCTCGGCGACCGCCGGGCGCAGCCCCATCGGGGCCATCGCCGGGATGGGCGATGTGCCCACGCGGCGGACGATGGCCGCGGCCAACGCCTCCGGTGACCCATCGAGCGTTTCCTCGGCGCCTTCGCGTGCGATCAGGCGAGCCTGCACGCGCGCATCCGCGGCGCGTGTGAGCACGATGGCTTCATCGCGCGCCTCGTCGAGCAGCACCAGCGGCACCTGCCGTTCGGCAATGGCGCGGCGGAGGTCCTCCGCGGAGAGCTGCCGGTCGAGGAAGCCGATGTCCACGGCACCGCCCACCGAGCGCAGGCGGCCGGCGAGGGGGTCCTGTGGCGAGACCTGACGGGCAAGAGCACGCCAACGCGCTTGGTCGACTTCGAGACCAAGTCCGTCAGCAACGAGTTGATTGACGCGGGACGCCTGAGCCGACATGCACTATGCGGGCGAGAGGAAAACGCAGAAACACTCACGGGAAGGCGTGCGCAGAGCATACGGCACACCGGGCGCTTCCGGAGCCGTGAAATCGGTCCAGAGGCGGGAGATCAGCGCGAAATCAGGCCTGCGACGGCGGCGCGCGCGGCGCTGACGGACGACGGTCCGTCAGACTCTGGCAGGGCAGGAGACGCCCCTGACAGCGGCTCGCCTGGCACTTCAATGCCGAGGCGGCCGAAATGCTTCCCGACGCACCCGGCGCGGGGAGCGCGGCCGCGAACTCGCGGCCCAGGCGCCGCGCGCTCGCGCGGTGCCATAGCTGGCGCGGAGCAGGGGCGGGCCGGCTGGCCCGGGCGCTGCTCGGATGCGTGGCATCGGCCGACACCAGCGCCGGCGCGATCGCCTCGGCGATGGTCGCCGCCGGCGTGTGGGCCACGAGACCCGCCACCGGCTCGCTCGCCTGCACCAATGCCGCGGCAGGCCTTCCCCCAAGCAGGGCAAGGCTGGCCACCAGCAATTGGAGGATCCAGGGACGAAGCGAGCGCATCATGAGAGATGGTAAATACGAGGGACCAGATCGGGATTCAAGGCACCCAGGGTGTATTCGGCCGGTTTGGCCGATTCGTGACACCTTCATGACGATCGGGCGTACTGAGGAGCGAGCGGGTCTGTCTTCCTCTCTCCGAATCCTTTCGTATGCGCTTCCCTGTGCGCCGTTTCGCCGTCCCCCGCGCCGTTCGCGCGTCGCTCGGCCTTGCCCTCAGCCTCCCGGTGGCCTCGCTGGCGGCCCAGCCGACCGCCCCCACCGGCCGCGGCTCGGTCGGGTTCCACCTGCAGGTCTCTGAACCCAAGGGCGACTTCGCCCGGAATACCGACAACGGGTTCGGGGCCGGCGGCTACGTGCTGGCCCGGATGGACCGCAACAGCATTCTGAACTTCCGCGCGGATCTCTCGTTTCTGAACTACGCGTCCAGCCGCCGGCGCGTCCCGCTGTCGAACACGGGCGGATTGATCCAGCTCGATCTGAACACGACCAGCAACATCGCGTCGGTGCTCGTCGGCCCGCAGCTGCTCGGGCCCACGGGCGTCTTCACGCCCTACGCGACGGCACTGGGCGGCTTCTCGGTGTTCTGGACGTCCAGCACCGTCGAGGGGTCCAACAACGACAACACGCCGTTCGCGAGCACGACCAACTCGAGCGATGCCGTGTGGGCCTACGGGGGCGCGGCCGGCGCCTACATCCGTCTGACCAAGGGGCGTGTGCCGGTTCGGCTCGACCTGGGGGCGCGCTTTCTCCGCCATGACGATGTGCGCTACCTCAATGACCAGCGGGTGCGCGACGCTTTCAACAACAACGCGACGCCCATCCCCGTGCGTGGCCGGGCGGACTTCGTGACCTACTACCTCGGGGCGAACCTCATCGCGTGGTAGTCGGTGAGCCGTGCGCTGGTGTGGGCATCTGGTGCGCCAGCATCGCGGCCACGCCGAGCGCTTCGTCGATGTCTCCCACCACGCGACTCGCGCCGATGTCGTCCAGCAGCCCCGCCCGCTCGAGGGCGGCGCGGGGCTGCGCCTGCACGCCGGAGAGCACCAGCTGCGTTCCCTGGCGACGCGACCGGTGCAGGAGCTCGTGCAACAGGGAGATCCCGGTCGCGTCGATCGCCGGCACTTTGCGCAGGCGCAGCACCAGCACCTTCGGGCGCCGGCCCACTTCGCCCAGCGCCTCCTTGAAGCGCTCCGCCGCGCCAAAGAAGAACGGCCCGTCGATCTCGTAGACTTCGACGCCACGCGGGACGACGCGCGTGCGGATGGACCCGTCGCCATCCTCCTCGGTGCCGTCGTCGATCTGACTGGTGATCGACTGCACGTTGGTGACTTCCGCCATGCGCTTCATGAAAAGGAACGCGGCGAGCACCATGCCCACCTGCAGCGCCACGGTGAGATCGACGACCACCGTGAGCAGGAACGTCGTGAGCAGCACGACGACATCGGACCGCGGCGCCTTGAGCTGGCGCAGGAAGTTGCGCCACTCCGACATATGGTAGGCCACCATCGTCAGGATGCCGGCGAGCGTCGCCATCGGAATGCGGGCCGCGAGCTTGCCTACGAAGAGCGTGATGAGGAGCAGCACCACCGCGTGCGTCATGCCGGCAATGGGGGTGCGTCCGCCACTCTTCACGTTGGTCGCGGTGCGCGCGATGGCTCCGGTGGCCGGGATGCCCCCGAAGAGCGGCGAGGCGATGTTCGCCACGCCCTGTGCCACCAGCTCCATGTTGGAGCGGTGCCGCCCGCCGATCATGCCATCGGCCACCACCGCCGACAGCAGCGACTCGATCGCCGCCAGCAGGGCAATCGTGAACGCCGGGCCGGCAAGCGCACGCGCCGTGTCGAAGGTGACGGTCGGCCAATGCGGGGCGGGCAGCCCACCGCCGACGGCGCCAAAGCGCGAGCCAATCGTTTCCACCGGCAGCTGCAGTGCGCTCACCACCGCCGTTGTGGCCACGAGCGCGACGAACGGCGCCGGCACCTTCACGGAGATGCGGGGCCAGAAGTGCAGGATCAGGAGCGTACTCGCGGTGATCGCCACGGCGGTCGGCGAGACGCTCCCGATGGCGCCCGCATAGGCTTCCCATTTGGGAACGAAGTCCGCCGGTACACTGGCCATCGTGAGGCCCAGCGCGTCTTTCACCTGGCCGCTGAAGATGATCAACGCGATGCCGCTGGTGAACCCGATCACCACCGGTTGCGGGACGAACTTGATCACCCCGCCGAGCTTCATCGCGCCCATCAGCACCAGCAACGCGCCGGCGAGCATCGTGGCCACGATCAGCCCGTCCACACCATGCTTGGCAACGATCCCCGAGACGATCACGACGAACGCGCCGGTGGGCCCGCCAATCTGCACGCGCGAGCCGCCGAGTGCGGAAATCAGGAAGCCGGCCACGATGGCCGTGACGAGCCCCCGATCAGGGGTGACGCCACTCGCAATGCCAAAGGCGATCGAGAGGGGCAGGGCCACGACCGCCACGATGACCCCGGCGGTGAGGTCGTGTACAAGCTGCGCGCGCGTGTAACCCGAGAGCGTGCTGAAGAGCTTCGGGACGAAGGTCGTGTCGCGGCGCGCGGCCCGCGCGTCAGTCATCGTGATCCCGCCGGCGCTGGCGCTTGGTCTCGGCGCGCTTGCGCTTGTCGGTGAGTCGCTCCTGCACCGCACCGCGCGAGGGCTTGGTAGCCCGCCGCACACGCGGCACCACGAGGGCCCGCGCAACCAGTTGCTGCAGACGCTCCAGCGCGGCCCGGCGGTTCTGCTGCTGGCTGCGATACTCGCCCGCCACGATCCGCAGCTGCCCCTCGGTATCGAGACGCGAGGCGAGCTGCTGCAGCAGCCGTTCCCGCTGCTCCTCGCGCAGGGCGAGTGAGGTCCGCACGTTCCACTGCAACGCGATGCGCGTCGCGCTCTTGTTCACATGCTGCCCGCCGGGGCCACCGCCGGAGATCGCGGTCAGGACGATCTCCGTCATCGGGATCCGCACCTGTGGCGTGATCTCGAGGGCGTCGGATTCGGACGGCATCGACGGACTCATGGCGCGCGGCAGGGGCTGCGCGTGAGTGCCGCCGTGATCGCCTCCGGCGTGGGGCGCTGCGTGGCGCTCGGCGCCTCGAACACCGCGACATACTCTTCGTCGGTCGTACGCGTGAAGCGTCGCTCGCGGTAGCCCACGGCGCGCAGCTCACAGCGGAGCAGCGACGGTGGCGTGCCGTGCCCGAACGTCGGACGATCGAGATCGAGAATGACGAGGCGCCCGCCCGGCTTGAACGCCGTGGCGAGATTGTACAGCACGCCGAACGGCTGTTCGATCTCGTGATACATGTGAATCATGATCGCCACGTCGAGCGACGCCGACGGCAGCCGCGGGTCGTGCGGATCGCCCAGCACCACACGCACGTTGCGCAGCTGTTCGCGCCGCACCCGCTGCTGCAGGAGCGCGAGATAGTCAGGAATGATGTCCTGCCCGTACACCACGCCACTGGGGCCAACGAGCGGCGACAGGCGGGTCACGTAGTAGCCATCACCGGCACCGATGTCGGCCACCTGCTGGCCCGAGGCGATGCCGGCGAGCAGCGCCACGCGCGTGAACTCGCCCACGCCATCGCGGTCATCTTCGGCCGTCCAGCGCGGCGCCACGATATCGGCCACCGGACGCGACGGGGCGGGAAACGCCTTTGCGGGGGCGCCCGGCGGCGCGAGCGGTCCGATGGTGTCCTGACCGACCGCCACGGCGGTTTCGCCAGTGGCGACCCGCACGCGTTCCGCGCGCGCACCACACGCCAGCGCGAGACTCGCGCCGGCCAGAACGCCCGCCGTCAGGCGGGCCACAAACACACGGGTCATGAGCGCGGCTCGGTTACGACGTCAGCGCGGCGATGCACGCGCAGCGCTGCCACGCGCCGACCGTCCATCGCCACCACTTCCAGTTCGCCATCCGGGTAGTCCACGCGATCGCCGACCTTTGGCAAGCGCCCCAGACGGGCAAAGGCATAGCCCCCCAGCGTACTCCAGTCGCCTTCGGGAATCGCCAGTTTGTGATCGGAGCGGACATCCACGAGTGACATCGATCCCGCCAGTTCGAGCACGCCGTCGTACAGCAGCGCATCGCGCGAGAGCGGATCGTATTCATCGGCGATGTCCCCGATCACTTCCTCGACCAGATCTTCCATGGTCACGATGCCGGCCGTGCCGCCATACTCATCGAGGACCACGGCAAGGTGCGCGCGCGTGCGGCGCAGGTCGTCCAGCACCCGCTCGGCGGCACGCGTGGCCGGCACGAACAGCGGTTCCCGCAGGTGCGCGGTGAGCTCGAACGCGTCGGGCTCGTCGGCCAGCCAGAAGTCCTTGGCGAGAAACACTCCGACGATGTCATCCGGGGTTTCGCGATAGACCGGATAGCGCGAGTACCGCTCGCGGCGCAGGATCTCCACCAGTTCCTCGCGCCCCACGTCTTCGGCAATCGCCACCATATCGGTGCGCGGGCGCATCACGTCGAGCGCCCGCTTGTTGTGAAAGTCAAAGACGCCGGCCAGCATCGCCGAGTCGGACTCCTCCAGCACGCCGTGGGCGCGCGCCTGCATCACGAGCAGACGCAGCTCCTCGGGGGTGTGCACGTGCCCCTCTTCCGAGGCCGGTTCGATGCCCAGCAGGCCGAGGAGCTTGTTGGCCGTGCCGTTCAGGAGCCCGATGAAGGGGGACATGCTCTGGGAGAAGAGCATTAGCGGCCGGACCACCACCCGGCTCACCCCTTCCGGCCGGGCGAGGGCAATGGACTTGGGGGCCAGCTCGCCGAGCACGATGTGCAGGAAGGTGATGACCAGAAATGCGGTCGCGATGCCGGCGCCGGTGTGGAGCGCGCCCGGAGCCGGCGCGATCCCAACGACGGCGAGCGCCCGGTCCACCAGCACGGCCACGGCGGGTTCGCCGATCCAGCCGAGCGCGAGGGAGGCCAGGGTGATCCCCAGCTGCGTCCCTGAGATATATCGGTCAAGTTGACCGAGCGCGCGCTGGACGACCTGCGCACTCCGGTCGCCATCGGCAGCCATCTGATCGATGCGGCTCCGGCGGACAGCCACCAGTGCAAACTCGGCCGCCACGAAGAAGGCGTTGAGCAGCACGAGCAGCAGGACCAGCAGCAAGCGACCCGAGACCGACCCCACGGAGAGGGTGGATTCGGGAGACACCGGAGATTCGACAAACATGAGGAGAAGGAAACGACCTGCGAGCTGATTCGTCAGGGTAGTGCAATCTGCAAGACCGGATGGCAATCCGCGCCTCTTGCAATCTGCACGAACACGTCCGGCGCCGGACCCCGTCCGGCGTGTCGCGTGCTCGCCGGCCCCTCACGTCGTCCGCGTGCGCTACACACCAGCCCTTCAACACGAGCCGATCCAAGAGATGCTCGACCCCCGGCGAATGCTCCGGTGGGTCTGGCTCGGCCGTTTGGTGTTGGCCTGTGCCATTCTGGTGGCGGCGGTGTTCGTCTGGAACGACGCCGCGCCGGTCGATACGCTGGTGGCCACGCTCACCTTCGCCATCACGATCCTCGTCACGGTCGGATCGGCGATGTACGGGGAGATCGAGCGCCGCACGCTCGGCCCCATTTATTACGGTATTCAGTGCGCGATCGATCTGCTGCTGGTCACGGCGATCGTGCACATCACGGGCGGCTGGAGCTCGAACTTCGCCGCCCTCTATATCCTGGTGATCGCGAGCAGTGCGCTGCTGCTGCCCCTCCGTGGTGGGCTCGCGGTGGCGGTTGGCGCCTGCGCCCTCTATGCGTTGGATGTCCTCTGGTTGCGCCCGGGCACGCCGTACCTCGGCGTCGGGGTGCAGCTCGCGGTGTTCGCGGTGGTGGCCACCGGCTCGGGCTTCATCGCCTCGCGGCTGCGGCAAGCCGGCATGGGGCGCGACGCGCTGGCCGCGCAGCTGGTGAAGGTGCAGCTCGAAGCAGCCGACATCCTCCGGACCATCCGTTCGGGCATCATGACGGTCGATGCGCACGGACGTCTGCTCTACGCCAATCCGGCGGCCTCGGAGCTGCTGGGCGTGGATCTGCGCGCCTTCACCGGCCGCCCCGTCCTCACGTCGTTGCAGGCCAATGCGCCGCAGCTCGCCGAACTCCTCGAGCGTTCGGCGCGTGAGCGCGTGCGCACCACGCGCGCCGAGGGCGTGATTCATCGCGCCGAGGGCGATATCGAAATTGGCGTGACCACGACGGTGGCCGAAGGGACACGTCCGGAATCGGCGGTGTCCGCCACGGCCATCTTCCAGGACATCTCCGACACCAAGCGGTTGCAATCGCTGCACATTCGCGCAGAACGCCTGCAGGCCGTCGCCGAGTTGAGTGCATCGCTCGCGCACGAGATTCGGAATCCCCTGGCCAGCATCCGCAGTGCGACCGAGCAGCTCGCGCGCTTCAGCGCCGCCCGCGCAGCGGTGCAGGATGACGACGAGCGGGTGCTGCATGGACTCGTCGTGCGCGAGGCGGATCGCCTGAGCCGCCTCCTCGCCGACTTCCTCGACTTTGCCCGCGCGCGTCTCACGCGCGTGCAGTCGCTCGATCTTGGCGCGCTCGTGCACACCGCCACCATGCTGGCCGCGTCACACCCCGACCGGAAGCCGGGCGTGGATGTGCAGGTCAACATTGCGGCCGCGCTGCCGCCAGTACTCGGAGATGAAGACCTCTTGCATCGGGCCGTGTTCAACCTCGTGCTCAATGCGCTGCAGGCGGTGGGCCCGGATGGCCACGTCTTCGTGGACGTGCACCGCCATCAGACGGCCTCGGGGGCCACGCCCGCCACGCCCATTACGGGTGAACTGCTGGCGATCACGGTCACCGACGATGGCGGCGGCATTCCCGAGGAGCTGCGGTCGCGGCTCTTCGAACCGTTCGTCACCGGCAAGGCAGGCGGCAGTGGCCTTGGGTTGCCGGTCGTCCACCGCGCCGTCGAAGCCCATCGCGGCACCATTCTCGTCGATTCGCTGGCGCGCGGCACTCGCTTCAGCATTCTGCTGCCGGTGTCGTCCGACACGGACAGCATGACCGTGACGGCGCCTGTCGAGGCGTCGCCGATGCTCACCCCCATCGATCCATCCGTTGGCGCCACGTCCGGGTCGGACGTGGTCACGCTGACTGGAGCTGCCTCATGACGTACGGCCTGTCCGCTGATGCCCCGCGCGTGCTCGTGGTTGATGACGAGAGCGGCATCCTCGACTCACTGCGCATTCTGCTCAAGACGGAAGGGTTCGAGCCGCACACCGCGCACGGCGGCAAGGCGGGGATCGAGAAGCTCACCGATCTGCGCCCGGATATCGTGCTCACGGATGTCCGCATGCCCGATGTGAGCGGCGTGCAGGTACTCAGCTCGGCGCGTCAGGTGGACCCGGATATGCCGGTGATCCTCATGACGGCGCAGGCGACGTTGCAGTCGGCGATGCAGGCGGTCAACGAAGGGGCGTTCTACTACATCCAGAAGCCGTTCCGAAACGACGAGCTGGTGGCGATCCTCCGTCGCGCCGCCGAGCATCGGCGCCTGCGGGTGGAGAACCACGTTCTCAAGCAGGAAATCCGGCGCCGCGATGCGTCGGCGACGAATCGGCCGATTGGCCGGAGCAAGTCCTGGCTCGAGGTGCTGCGGCTCGCCGAAACGGTGGCGCCGACCGATTCGACCGTGCTCATCACCGGCGAGTCCGGCACCGGTAAGGAAGTCATTGCGCGCTACATCCACGACCTGAGCGCGCGCTCCGACGCCAGCTTCCTCTCCATCAACTGCGGCGCGCTCCCGGAGTCGCTCCTGGAGAGCGAACTGTTCGGTCACGTGAAGGGCTCGTTCACGGGCGCGGTCAAGGACAAGTCCGGTCTCTTCACGGCGGCGAACAAGGGAACGTTCTTCCTCGACGAAATCGGCGAGACGACGCCCTCCACGCAGGTCAAGCTCCTGCGTGTGCTGCAGCAGCGCGAAGTCATTCCGGTGGGTGCCACCGAGTCGGTGGCGGTGGATACGCGCGTGCTGGCGGCTACCAATCGCGATCTCGAGGAAGAGATCAAGCGCGGCAGCTTCCGCGCCGACCTCTTCTATCGCCTCAATGTCATCGCGTTGCATCTGCCGCCCCTGCGGCAGCGCACGGACGACATTCCGGTGCTGGCCGAGAGTTTCCTGCGCGGATCGGCCAGCGCGCGGAATGAAGAGGCCAAGGTGCTGGCCGAAGACGCTCTCGACGCGTTGATGGCCTACAGCTGGCCCGGCAACGTGCGTGAGCTGGAGAACGCGCTCGAACGGGCGGTGATCCTCACCACCGGCGACACGATCCATGCCGACGCGCTCCCCGAGCGCGTGACGGCCCGGCGTGCCGAGCCGCTGGTGAGCGAACGGGCGCCGGTGACGCCCACGCTCGAAGCGATCGAGCGGGCCTACATCCAGTGGGTGCTGCAGAACGAAGGCGGCAACAAGAGCCGCGCAGCCGACATGCTCGGCATTGACCCTTCCACCCTGTATCGCAAACTGGCGCGATACGGCGAGGCCTGATCATGACCCGAATGGCTCCGGACGCGATGCGGCGTCGCGGCTTTACGTTGATTGAATTGTTGTGCGTGGTGCTCATCATCGGCATCCTCGCCAGCATCGCCATCACGAAGTTCGGCGATTCCAAGCGGCGTGCCTACCTCACCGCCATGAAGACCGATCTTCGGAATCTGGCGTCCATTGCCGAGGCCCAGTTCACGTCCGACAACTCGTACGCGAACGTGGTGGCTCCCCAGGGATCGGACGGTGTCACGCTCACCTTCACGGGCACGGCGTCGTCATGGTCGGCGACGGCGACCCATGCCAGCGTGCCGGGGATGACGTGCTCGCTGGGGAATGGCGCCGGGAGCAGCTCCGAGCCCGACTGCCGCTGATCTTCGCGGCGCCTTAATGCGCGCCGACCGGCGTGCCAGCGGGCACCGTCACAGAAATCGACGCCCCGTTGCATGGCTGGCCAGTCTCCGGAAAACGGCCGTTGCACCCTGCAAGGATCCTTGCAAGAGACGGCATGAAACAGAATGATGAAATGCTCGACAGAATGATGTAAGTGATTGCAAGGCAATGGCTTTTATTGATCGCTCCGCCGTGGCAAAGGCTTTGCCATTTGCCAGGGTGTCGCGGGGATCGCCAGTCCGGCCCCCCGTCGATCTACCCCCACTGGAGAATTACAATGAAGCGCACTCGCAAGGGTTTCACCCTCATCGAACTGCTCATCGTCGTCGTGATCATCGGCATCCTGGCCGCGATCGCGATCCCGAAGTTCGCTGACACGAAGCGGAAGGCCTACGTGACGGCCATGAAGTCCGACCTGAAGAACATGGTCTCGGCCGCTGAGGCCTACTTCTCGGACAACAACACGTACGCGGGCTACGCGGCTCCGGCCGGCTCGTCGGGTGTGACGCTCACGCTCGGCGCGGCGGATGCCACGGGCTGGACGGCCACGGCCACGCATGCGAATGCGGCGGGTGCCTCGTGTGTGATCGGCGTCGGCGCGCAGACCCCCGCGGGTCTCGCCGAAGGCCAGCCGGGCGGCGCGAACTGCAAGTAATCGCACTCCTCGCATAACGCCGACCGTCTTCGGACGGTCGGCCAACGCTGGGGGGAAGGGGTCGGGCGAAAGCTCGGCCCCTTTGCCGTTTCTGTGATCTTGCTTACCCGATACGGGCTATCGGAACGATTTGCACTCTGCAAGAGCTTTGGCGGAAAGTCAGCCGCCCATGTCGGGTATTTCACATGCCGCATATGGGAAGTCCTTTGTTTTCAGTGCACTACGAGCGTTGGACGGGGTGGTACGCGCATTGCCCTCTGCCATGGCGTCGGCGGGACTCACTCACCCGCTGCGTCCCTCCACTTTCTCTTCTCTCGGAGCATCATCAATGTCGCGTACTCGTAAGGGCTTCACCCTCATCGAACTCCTGATCGTCGTCGTCATCATCGGCATCCTGGCCGCGATCGCGATCCCGAAGTTCGCCGACACGAAGCGGAAGGCCTATGTGACGGCCATGAAGTCCGACCTGAAGAACATGGTCTCGGCCGCTGAGGCCTACTTCTCGGACAACAACACGTACGCGGGCTACGTGGCGCCGACGGGTTCGTCGGGTGTCACGCTGACCCTCACGGCGTCGACCGCCGCGGGTTGGGCGGCCTCGGCCACGCACGCCAACGCGGCGGGCGCGACCTGCGTCATCGGTGTCGGCACGGCGACCCCGGGCGGTCTCGCCGAAGGCCAGCCAGGCGGCGCGAACTGCAAGTAAGTCGCAGGTAGCTGGACCAATTCGGGGGTAGTGACGGGGGTCAGGATCCAGCCTGACCCCCGTTCTTTTTTGCCGAGCGACGCGCCAGAGTTGCTCATTCCGTGGTCGGCAGGCATCCTCCACCCGTGCCTGAATCCGTGCTGCAGCGAATCCATGATCGCCTTCGGAATGTCCTGATCGTCGCCAGTGGCTCTGCCATCGGCGCCATTATCGTGACGATGTGGATCACCGAGCAGCTGCCCCCCGCGACGCGCTGGCCGCTCGTGGCGCTGCTCGTCTGCCTGGTGTCACTGGTCTTCGCCAGCGTGTTGCGCCGCCAGGTCGCGGAGCTCGTCGAGCGCCCCCTGGCCGATTGCGTCGAAGCGGCCGAAGCGATCGCCGGCGGTGAGAACTCCCGCCTGGTGCCCCCGGGCGACACGGTCGAGTTCCATCAGCTCGCGTCGAGTATCAATCGCATGACCGAGCAGATGATGGCCGCGAACCAGTCGCGGATGCGGGTGGAGAAGCTGGCCACCATGGGCCGCATCGCCGCGGGCATCTCGCACGAGATCGGCAACCCGGTCTCCGCCATCGCCAACTACGCGCATCTGCTGCGCATGCGCACCGCCGAGGTGCCGGGCACGACCGAACCGCTGGACGCGCTCGAGCGGGAGATCACCCGCATCGATCGGATCATGCGGGGGCTGCTCGATTACGCGCGCCCACGTCGGCTCACGCCCAAGCCGATCGTGGTCGACGAGATCATCACCGAGGTGCTCCGCCTGCTCGAGGATCAGGGGATCACGCGCCGGTTCACCATCTCGCGGGAGCTCGAGGCCCCGGACGGGATTGTGTACGCCGAACGGCATGATCTGGAGCAGGTGTTCGTGAACCTGCTGTTGAATGCGGTGGACGCGATGGACCGCGAGGGCGACATCGTCATCCGGTCGCGGGTGAATGACGCCGCCGCCTTTACCGAGAGCATCGAAAAGCGCCGGACCGACCCGCTGCCGCAACGCTGGTCGCACCGGCCGAGCAAGCGCGCGCTCGCCTGGCTGGCACGCCCTGACGCGCCGTCGCACTTCCTGCAGATCGTGCTGGCCGACTCGGGCACCGGCGTCGCCCCGGAAGACGAAGAGCGGATCTTCGAGCCGTTCTTCTCCACGAAGCAGCCGGGGAAGGGGACCGGGCTCGGGCTCGCGATCGTGTCGAGCACCATCGAGAATCTGGGCGGCACCATCTGGGTGCAGCGCGCGCGCGAAGGCGGTGCGGCGTTCGTGATTCTGCTGCCGCTCCACACGACCGGCATGCGCGCGGTGACGTACGAGCATCCGATCACGCCCCCGGGAGGCGTGTCGCCAACGGTCGGGTAGCACGGCGGCACGGGTCGCGTTGAAACAACCCAACGCCCGTTGATTCGATGACACATGACGGGCGCCCCGGTGATACGGTGCGCCCATGTGCCATCCCCCCACGTGCTCGCGCGCCCGCCACGGGCGTCTCCTGGTTGAAGCGCTCGTCGCCCTCGTGGTGTCGGCCGCCGTGCTCAGTGCCCTCGCCGGCGTGACCAACAGCGCGCTGGCCATGAGCGATGCGGCGGTGCAGTTCGACCTCGCCGCCCGCAGCGCTGAGCAGAGCGCCGCCGAAGCCCTCCGTGCGCCATGTCGGCTCGTCGCCGGCCACGAGCGCGTACACTGGTCGGCACGCCACATCGTTGACCGGCAGCGCGCAGCCGGCGCCGTCGCCACGGTGCGCCTCATCGAGTTCTGGCACGCGGTCGGCGTCGGCCGCCACGATTCCGTTGCCCTGGTGGCGCAGATTGGGGTGCGCTGTGAGTAGCCGTCGCGCCCGCAGCCGCCACCTTACCAGCCTCCGCTCGCCGCACGCTCGGCGCGGCTCCTCGCTGGTCGAACTGCTGACCGCCCTGCCGCTCATGGCGGTCGCCACCGGCTGCGCGCTCCTCCTGCTCGTGCAGGCCGCCGCCGATCGGCGGGCACACCAGGCCGCGCACACCGGCGTTCGCGAACTCCGCCACGCCCGGGCCGTGCTCGCGGCGGAGCTCGCACCGCTGCGCGCGCGCGAACTGCTCACGGTCACCGACACGCTCCTCGCCGTGCTCAGCCAGCAGGGCATCGTCACCGTCTGCACGAGCGACTCCCTCACCGTGGACGTCGCGCCCGCCCTCGGTGCGTCCTCGGCGTGGCTCGACGCCCTGCGCGCGGGTGACCCCGTGCTCGGCTTCGCGTCCTCCGACGCCCTCGAGGACCCGCCGCGCCCCATCGTGACCGCGCTCGCGGCGCCGGCCCGCCGACTCGGTGTGGGCCCCTGCGGACGCGCGATCACTCGGCGATGGCGCCTCACCCACGGTGGGGTGGTAGCGAACGGGCGTCCGCTCGCCCGCGGAGCGCCGCTCGTGGTGCAGCGCGAGGTGCAGTACGTCCATTACCGGAGCAATGGCCAATGGTGGCTCGGGCGTCGCGCCCGCGACGGCGCCGCCTGGGAAACCGTGCAGCCGATCGCCGGCCCGCTCGAGTCGCCAGCGCGCCGCGGCCTCGCCATGGTTGGCCTCACTGCGGCGCATGCCCCGACGCGCGCCGCCGACTCGATCGCGGCGCTCGCCATCACCCTCCGCTCGCTCCCGGTGATGCGGTCGGCGCCATCGGCGTCGCCACGTCGCCTGGTGCTCCCCGCCGATTCCCTGACCAGTGAACTGCCGCTCCGCAGCGAATCCTGGTCCCGGGGGGCGCCGTGACGCACCACTCGCCCACGCCGCCGCGCGGCTTCGCGCTGCCCCTGGTGCTCGCGGTCGCGGCATCCGCACTGCTGCTGGTGCTGGCCTCCGCCAGCACGACCTGGCGCGCCTACCGCGGCGCTCGACGTGCGGCCTTGGCGGCACGCGCGGACATGGCCGCCGAACGCGGAGTTGCGGACGCGGTGAGTGGGTGGCTCGCCGACTCGCTGCGCGAACGACCGCTGGCCGATACGCTGCGCGCTCGGGAGGTCGACGCCGAGGGGTTCACGCTTCAGCGTGTGGCGCTGCGGACGGCACCGTTTGTCTTCTGGGTGTCGGCGGAGGCAAGCGAGGGCGGCGGAGGCGAGCCGTCGGCGGTCCGCGTGGTCCGCACGCGCGCCGAACGGTTGGCACCGCCATCCTGGCCGGTGCGCGCCGCAGTCAGCACGACCGTGCTCGTTGACACCACCGCGGCAACCATCGTCGGCGCGCTCGCTCCCGATGTCACCGACTGCCTGGGCGAGGCGCACGGGGCCGTCCCGGCGGTGCGCACGGTGCCGGCCGACAGCCTGCGCGCGGCGTGGGCGAACAGCTGGAGCCAGGCGCTGGACCGGGCCAGACCGTGGCCAGCCGCGGTGGCCGCCGATGCCCGGTGGCGCGTGCACGTCATTCCGACACGCGACTCCGTGCTGATCGGCCCTCGAACGTGGCAGGGACTCCTGCTGCACGAGGGGCCACTTCGGCTCATCGGGCGATTCGATGGCCGCGGACTGCTGGTCGTACGCGGCACGCTCGACGCCACCGCGGCGCAACTCACCCTGTCAGGCGCCGCGCTCGTGGATGATCCCGCAGCCCGCGTCTCGCGACTCGGGCCGGCCGTCGTGCAGTGGAATCGCTGTGATGTGGCCATGGCCCTGGCCACGATCGCGACGCCCCGCGCGGCGCCCTTTCACGCCTGGGTGGGGCTGACGCCCTAGCGCGCATTCACGGGCGCACGCGCCGCGGCGTCACACCACCGGCACCAAGCGTTCCGCCTGCGGGGCTTTATGAGGCCCGCAGGGCCTGGGCCCCGAGTGTCACGAAGTATGGCCCCGGTCCCCGGTGTGTTAGAGGAGACGGCGTTACCAACCGGCACGAAGGTCGTTCTATCAGTGACACACCCTCACATGAGGGAGTGTCCATCCATTGTGTCGCACGGCTGGCCCCCGGTGATTGCTGAGGCGCCAGGTCGTGCAAGCAGAGAATCCCTCCATGGCGCTCTTCAGCCGAAAGAAATTCACCGTCGGACTCGATGTCGGATCCGGGCTCGTGAAGGCCGTCGTCATCGATCACTCCGGTGAGACGCCGGCGCTGGCGAAGGTCATCATCACGCCGCTCAACGACACGGCCATTGTCGAAGGTGAGGTGATGGACCACGAACTCGTGGTCGACGCCATTCGCCAGACCGTCGCCGCCACGGGCACGAAGACGAAGCAGATCGTCTCCGCGGTCGGAGGGCGCGACGTCATCGTCAAGAAGATCTCCATGGAGCGCGTGAAGGAACAGCAGGCGCGCGAGCTGATGCGCTGGGAAGCGGAGCAGCACGTGCCCTTCGATATCGACTCGGTCGAGATCGACTTCCAGGTGCTCGACCCCGACGCTGATGGCCTCGACATGAACGTTCTGCTCGTCGCCGCCAAGCGCGAGCTGGTGGAGGCCAAGCAGAGCCTCCTCACCGAAGCCGGCGCGGCTGCGTCGGTCATGGACGTCGACGCCTTCGCCCTCCACAACGCGTTCGAGGCGAACTACCCCGACGCCATGAGCGGCACGGTGGCGCTCCTCAACATCGGGAACGAGTCCACCAACCTGAACATCCTCGACGACGGCGTGCCGATCCTCACGCGCGACTTCGCGGTGGGCACCCGCCGCTTCCGTGAAGATCTGCAGCGCGAGCACGGCATCACCGCCGATGAGGCCGAAGAGCTCATCCGCGCGGTCGATGAGCATCCGATGCTCGACAGCACCGTCGCCATGCGCGGCGAAGAGCTCGCCATCGGGATCGAGCGCGCGGCGACCTTCCTCGCCACGTCCTCGCGCAGCTTCAGCGCCATCCGCACGGCCTACGCCTGCGGCGGCGGCTCGCGCGTGCCGGGTCTCCTCCCGTGGCTCTCCCAGCGACTCGGCGTGACGGTGCAGCCGGCCAACGCCCTCGCCAAGCTCGCCGTGCAGGACGGCGCGCTGGAATTCCTGTCCATCGACGAAGTCGCCCCGCTGCTCATGCTGCCGGTCGGCCTCGCACTCCGCGCCGCGGCCTGAGGAATCCGTCCCCATGATGCTGCAGATCAACCTGCTGCCCAATGGCCGGAAGGGTTCGGCCAAGAAGGGTGGCGTCGATTTCTCCAAGTTCAGTGCCCTCGGCGGCGCGAAGGACCCGTGGCTCATCGCCGCCGCGGCGTCGGTCGTGATCGCCGTCGCGAGCGTCGGGCTCCTCTTCACGTCGCAGAGTGCGCGCGCGAACGAGATCGAGTCGCGCCTCGACATCGCCGTGAAGGATTCCACGCGCTACGCCAAGGTGCTCGAGGCGCGCCGTCGCCTCACTGCCGAACGCGATTCCGTGTACCGCCAGTTGCAGATCATCCGCACCATCGATGACAACCGCTACAACTGGGCGCACATCCTCGACGAGGTGAGCCGAGCGCTCCCCGCGTACACCTGGCTCACGCTGCTCGAGCAGACGAGCAAGGCGCCGTCGCCCCCGGGCACGGACACCACGGCCCACGAGGCCGCGGCGCCCGGGGCGCCGAACGAGCC